>CAZKMF010000082.1:0-11993 GCA_964553975.1 uncultured Gammaproteobacteria bacterium
TCCCCGAAGGGAGAATGATTTCAGTCCGTCGCCGACTTCCGCGGAAGCCATGCCTCGCGCCTGTTCTGACGGTGTTCGATGTCGGTTTTTGACTATCGAACGGCGCACAATACCACAGATCAAAAAACTTGTCAAGTCCCCGGTGTACGTTTTGTTTGTAAATGCTCTTTAAACCTTATTTTACAAGGCATTTCACTGTTTCTGTGTCTATAAAAAAGATGACAAACAAGTTGTATCATCATGATCCGCGTACGCGTTTTTGAATCCTTCTACCAACCCCTTGACACTTTCGAGCTTTTCTGATACTCTCCCGGGTCAGTCAACAAGCTGACATTGCCAAGGAGAGGGCCATGACCGGAGCCTAGCACCCCCACAAGTCCATTGAACGCCCAAGACGAAACGCTCCCGTACGAAAAGTGAACATGCGCGTGCACTCAGCGAACTCCAACAGGATCATCGAAGACAAGCAGCACTTCTGCAAGGATCTGGAGATCATCCAGAACAGCGCATCCAACCGCTCGTAACGGGAGGTGACCAATGGGATGGTAGACCACCACATCGCGTAGGGCGGCCTACCACAAGCCGTCCTACACCCCCTCAACAGGCCCGTACGCCGACCCCTTCGGCTGCGGGTCTTTTCTTTTTATCAACCCTTTCGCTTAAAAGCCGTTTCAAACAAGGTCCTCATCGCCTTGGCAAGCAGCTTGCTTTCGATAATGACCGAATACATTTTTCCTTCAAACGTGACGAGCGCGATTTTGTCGTCGCCGTACGTGCCGATATGCGATTTGAAACCGCCCGCCTCTTTCGGTAAGAAAATGCGATCAACGGTGTTGGTATTCTCCTGCGCGCTACCGGCGTACAAGCCGCGGACTTTCGTGCCGCCCTTTTTGACGGAGTCGCGCATAGCCGCAAGATCGTCTTTCGTGAGCGTCTTGTAGACCGCTTCCAAATCGGCAATTTCCAAAGACTCTTTCGTCTTCGTGTTCCGCATATCAGCCATGACGGCGCGTAACCCCTGTTTACCTTCGAAGACGCGCACTACGGGGCGCTCACCGCCGGTTTGGAGTTCAAGTTCCGGCACCATACGTTCCAAATCCTGCACCTTCTCGTGCATCTCCTGATTGCGGCGTTTGGCGTATTCCAAAAGCTTGTCGGGGTGTTCAGCAGCGTAGTAGCGCTTTTTGCCGCGCAGTGCGCTCGACATCAAACCGCGCTCGGTCAGCATGTCGATCGCAACGTACACCGCCTGACGTGACAATTTCGTCTGTTTGGCCAAATCAAGCACCGTACCCGGGCCGTTTTCCATGGCGACCAGATACGTCTTTACCTCGCTATCGAGCAGCCCGAGGGATTTCAGGATCGGCGTGATGTCTTTCATAGTGAAGATTGTACCATGTTCACGATTTCCGGGATGTCCGACTCCGTAACGCCACCCAGCCACACGTCATCAGGCATGATTGCGACCGTCGCGCCGTCGGAGCAGCGGTCGAGGCAGCCCGACTTGGACACGCGCACGGTCAGGTCGGCCTTCTTCATTTCTTCCTTTAGTTTGGCGTGCAATTCCTTCGCGCCCTTCATGGCGCAGCACTCTTTGCCGTTCTCTTTCTGGTTCGTGCAGACAAACACGACCTTTTTATACTTCTTGCCGATATCCTGCATATGCCGACACGATAATGAAAAAGACCCGCTCGCGCAATGGCGTCGGGTCAGTCGGTGAAGGGGATCTCGCGGTCGGGACGCGGGTCGAGCGACTCGGCGCGGTAGTCGAGACCGGCTTGGAAAGCCATGCCGATCATCTGTTCGACGGCATGGAGAAGATCGCCCCCCGCCTCAGCGCTCGCCGCGAAATTGTCCAGCTCATCGTAGAGCTTCCGACAAGCCCGACGCCGCACCTTGTCATCTTCGCTGTCATCGGTGAACGCGATCCGGAAGGACGTCTCGACAGTTCCCCATTCGATGCTGTCCTTCCACTGTTCGAGGTCGCTGTTGGGACACAGGAATCCAACGCGCACGCCATCGTGGCGACGGACGATCAAGTAGTGACGGTAACGTTCCTTGGACATGTCTGTCCTCCTCGCGAAGATTCCATATGAAAAACGCCCGTTTGTCAATCCCGCATGCGCGGGATGCACGGGCGTTTTGCATTAGTTCTTGATGATGCCGATCTTGAGCGCGACTCCATCCGCTTCGACCTGGCCAGCGATGAGCGCGCCTTCGAGACCCTCTTTCATGGCGTCGGCTTTGATATCGGCGAGGATATCCGCACCGTGCGCGTCCATGACGGCCTTCCAGAAACCATCGAGACCTTCGACGAGCAACGTGGCGCGATCATGGATCGTGAGCCGGGCTTCCTTACGGAGCGCGTTCACGGCTCGCGTCAGTTCGCGAGCGGCGCCTTCGCGCTTGAGTTCGGGGGTGAGTTCCGTGTCCAACTCGACTTCAAACTCATCATCTTTTTCATACGTCGCCTTTTTCACGTTCACTTCTTCAGCGACGATCTCAAGCATCCAGTCTTCGAACGGCCATTCCGCCTCGATTTCCAATCCTGCAAGCACTTGGCGCACGTTGATCCCGGCCTTCGCGCGCTTTTCGAGACCCATCGAGCAGGCCTGTCGCACGCGCTTCATCTGTAACGTCAGGTTTTCATCGATCGCTCCGAACACCGGCCATTCATCGAGATGCACCGATTCCTTTTCTCCGCCGACTTCACGGTACAACCCTTCAGCAACGTGCGGCGTGAACGGCGCGAGGAGCTTGGAAACGGTCAAAAGCGCATGGCCAAGCGTGACGATGGCCGAAGCCTTCTCTTCGTCGGTGCCACTCTTGAAACGATCGCGGCTGCGGCGGACATACCAGGTTGAAAGGTCGTTCGTGAAGTCGGCGATCGCACGCCCAGCCGTCACGACGTCAAACTTTTCAAGAGATTCGGTAACCGTCTTTGTCAGGCTGGAAAGCTCCGAAAGCACCCACGCATCGAGCGTATGCGCCGGCTTTGGCGCTTCTGCTTCCGCCTTGGCGTTCTCCCCCGCGTACATCTTCCAGAACGATTGCACGTTCCAAAGGATCAGGAACAGTTTCTTTACGACGCCATCGACCTCTTTCTCATCGAAGCGCTTGGCTTCACCAGGTTGGTTGACCGTAAAGAGATGGAAACGCACCGCGTCGGCGCCGTACTTGGCGAACATGTCCCACGGGTTCACGACGTTGCCTTTCGACTTCGACATCTTCTGGCCTTTGGCGTCGAGCAGATGGCCGAGACAGATGACGTTTTTGTAAGCCGGTTCGCGGCCGAGGAGCGTCGAAACGGCGAGCAGCGTGTAGAACCAGCCGCGCGTCTGATCGATCGCTTCGGAGATAAAGTCAGCCGGATACCCCGCGCCGCCATCGACTTTCTCTTTGTTCTCAAACGGATAGTGCCACTGCGCGAACGGCATGGCGCCCGAGTCGAACCAAACGTCCATGACTTCAGGGACGCGCTTCATTTCTTTGCCGCACTCGCAAGCGATCGTAACGGCGTCGATGAACGGCTTATGCACGTCGAGGGCGCCCCTGTGGTCGAACGGCCAGTTCGGAACGGTAAACTCGCGGCCGCTGCCCGTTTCCGGATAGCGTGCGCCGAAGTTTTCAAGCACGCCGGCATTCCACGCGCCGCTCAGCGCGGCGTCGAGCACCCAGAGCGGGTCGCCATGCGAAACGATCGCGATCTTTTTGCCTTCGTGCATGCGGTCGTATTCGAGCACGGCCGCAACCATGCGCGCGCGCACGTCTTCGAGCGACTCTCCCCCTTCAACCGCCTTCGTCATTTTTTCTTCGAGTGAAGCGAAGTGCTTGTTGTATTCCTCTTCGCTCTTGCCGTTGAAAATACCGACGTTGATCTCGCGCAGGCGCGGATCGAATTTCAATTCGGCGCCGGTGATCTCGGCGAGGAGTTGCGCCGTTTGCGTCGTGCGCTTCAGGTCCGAAGCATAGATGATATCGACGCCTTCCTCTTTCATCCTCTCGGCCGTCGCGCGCACCGCGGCTTCGCCCTCCGGCGTCAGATGGACTTCGAGATTCGTCGGTTCCGGCCAGCAAGAGATGTAACCGTTCTGGTTCGACATCGCGCGGCCGTGGCGCACCATGAAGAAACGATTCTTTCGGAAACGTTTTTCGTTCATCTCGGCAAGCGAGCCGACGACGTGCGTCTTGCCGCATTCGCATTCCCAAATCGGCAGCGGCGTGCCCCAATAGCGGTTGCGCGAAATCGCCCAATCCTTGATGCCGCGCAGCCATTCGCCGAAGCGTCCATCCTTGATATGCGCCGGTTCCCAATTGATCTTTTCGTTGTTCGCGACGAGCTCTTTCTGCAGTTTGCTCATGGCGATAAACCACGAGTCTTTCGGGTAGTACAGAAGCGGCGTCGAGCAGCGCCAGCAGAACGGATAGTCGTGCGTGTATTTTTCTTCCTTGTACAAAAGTCCGCGATCGGAAAGATCCTTCACGATATCGGCATCCGTATCTTTCACGAAGCGCCCGGCCCACGGCGTCACTTCCGGAATGAACGCGCCATCCAAGCCAACCGTCATCAAAACCGGAAACTCGTGTTCCTTGATGACGTTCATGTCGTCTTCGCCGAACGGTGCCATATGCACGATACCGGAGCCGTCCGTCGTCGAGACGAATGCACCCGCCACGACCCAATGCGCCGGCTTCGCGAGCGGCAAGAAGGAATAGAGCGGCTCGTACTGCTGACCGACCAAGGCGGAACCTTTCAACTCTTCGATGATCTCAGCGTCTTCAAGCAGCGCCATGCGATCCTTAGCGACGAAATAAAAGTCGCCGCCTTTTTTGGCTTTGACGTAGGTGATGTCGGCGCCGACGGCGAGCGCGGTGTTCGAAGGCAACGTCCAAGGCGTCGTCGTCCAAGCGAGGAAATACGTATTCGCTTCATCCTTCACCTTGAAACGAACGTAAACCGACGTCTCCGTCACTTCCTTATACCCTTGCGCGACTTCGTGCGACGAAAGCGCCGTGCCGCATCGCGCGCAGTACGGGACGATCTTGTAGCCTTTGTAGAGAAGATTTTTCTTCTCGACTTCGGCGACGATATTCCAAACTGATTCGATGAATTCGTTTTTGTAGGTGACGTACGGGTGCTCCAAATCAACCCAGTAACCCATGCGCTTCGTCATCTGGACCCACTCGTCGAGGTACTTCCAAACGGACTCGCGGCATTTCTCGTTGAACTTTTCGACGCCATAGGCCTCGACGTCCTTCTTATTCTTCAAACCGAGCTGCTTCTCGACTTCAAGCTCGACCGGCAAGCCGTGGGTGTCCCAACCGGCTTTGCGGTCGACGTGATAGCCCTGCATCGTCTTGAAACGCGGGATCAAGTCCTTGAAAGCGCGCGCCAGGACGTGATGGATACCCGGTTTACCGTTGGCCGTGGGCGGTCCTTCGAAGAAAACGAACGAACCCTTCGGCGCCGGTTTTTCAAGCGTTTTCTTAAAAATCCCCTTCTCTTCCCATTCGGCGAGGAGCTGTTCTTCAAGTTGGGGGAAATTGGGGGCGGCCATATAAAGACGACTTTAGGTCAAATAATCGAGCTTGTAAACCCTTCAGATATGCGAAAGGCTCCCGAGTGGGAGCCTTTTTGAGAAAGACGTCGTACGGCAGCGATAGGTGCTACATGTGGACGGCGAGGAACTGGCACTTCTTGCCGTCCCAGCCGCTCGAGTAGTAGTCATGGGCCGCCTGCAGCCCCAGGGTGCGGTACCGGGAGCCCCTGGCGCGGATGCCCAGGCCGTCGAAGCCAATGGCCGGGATACGGATCAGATCGCTTCCGTTCAGGAACGCGCAGAAGGATCCGAGCGCCACGAGCATCTGACCGTCCCACTGCGCGTCGGGGAACTGGGCGCCGAACGCGAGGAGTTCCCGGACCGTGGCGGGACGGAGCTTGCGGCGGTTGAGGTACCGCTCGACCTTCCGCAGCGTCAGCGTCTTGTCCAGGTTCAGGCAGATGACTTCCACCTGGATTTCCGTCAGGACGGAGTACGTGGGGTTTTCGTTTGCCTCCGGGAAGTTCTTCTCCGAGACCCAACGGTCAGCGTAGTTGTACTTGCCAGCCACGATGAGCTCAGCGTAGCTCTTGGTCGGATCGATCGTGACAGGGTACATGGCGGGACTCCTCAGCAATCGGTGGAGGTGGGGAGGGCGTAACGAGTGGTTCGAAAGAACGGATGATCTCTCATCCGGCATCACGGACGTGATGCGGGAAGTTGAGACCCCGGCAGCGCGAAGGTTCGCGTAGCCGGGATGTTCTGAGCCTTTCGAGCGAGGGGTTGGGTTGAGGACAGGGACCGATCAGCAGTAGGTGCGGACGCCGGCCTTGCGGTCGAACGCCATCACGAGCCAGGGGAAGGTGCCGAAGATCGCGGCGACGATGAGGTAGAGGCCGTCAGCCTTCGTGCTCATCCCCTTCTCGTAGATATCCTGGCGCCACAACATGTCGCCCTGGACGTAGCGCGTACCCTCAGCCACGAGGTAGCAGCCCTGCAGGTGCAGCCAGAAGCCGGTGACGGCGGTCGCCACGAGGAGGACGAGCACGAGCGTGCTGGTCGCGACCTCGGGGAGCTGCCTCCGCTGACCGTTCATCCAGACGAGCGCCGGGATGAACATGAGGGCGAGGGGGGCCCAGAGGAGCGTGGCGAGGAAGTAGAGGACGTTGAGCATCGGGATCTCCTTCTCTGACGGTTGACGGTGCGGTTTCGTGACGTTTTGACCTTATCAATATAGCACAAAATGGCTATTTTGTCAAGTGTTTTTGACATAAATGTGCCATTAAATAAGGGATTTTTGAAGGTATATTGGCGAAAATCAAGCTATGCTATACTTTCGCCATATGATCTATCTCGGTTCTGACCACGCCGGATACGAGCTGAAGCAAGCGCTCGTCCGGTATCTGCAAGAAACAGGAAAAGACGTGCAAGACCTCGGCAATGTCGAGCTTGATCCGACCGACGATTATCCGGACTACGCTTTCGCTGTTGGCGAGGCCGTCGCAAAGGAACCGCTCTCGTTCGGCATTCTGGTCTGCGGTTCGTCGCAAGGCGTGTGTATCGCCGCCAACAAAGTGAAGGGCGTGCGTGCCGCCGCTGTTGCCACGCGTCAGGACGCCGTCAAAACCCGGGAACACAACGACGCAAACGTGCTCTGTCTCGCAGGTTGGACGATGTCGACCGAAGACGCCGTTGAAATCGTGAACGATTTTCTTACTACCCCCTTCTCCGGCGAAGCGCGTCACGCGCGGCGTCTCGAAAAAATTTCCAGATACGAAAGCCATGGTTGAGATCATTCCGGCCATCTTGGCCAAAGACGAAAAGGAATTCCGCCGTAAAATCGATTCCATCACCGACCTCTGTGAAACGGTGCAGATCGACGTGATGGACGGAGTCTTTGTCGACAATGTCACGTGGGCCGATCCGAAACGCATCGATTTGATGCGTCTGCCGATGGCCTATGAAGTGCATTTGATGATTCAAGATCCGCTCGCGAGCCTCGACGCTTGGTCGGTTGCCGGTTGCCAGAGAGCGATCGTCCACGCGGAAGCGGTCGATGACGTCGCTGAAGCGCTCCGTCAAATCAAACTCTTTGGTATGGAAGCGGGCGTTTCATTGAATCCGGAAACATCCGTGGAATCGGTCGAGGCCGCGCTTGCCGAAGCGGATGTCATCCAACTTATGGGCGTACACCCAGGCCACATGGGCCAGCCGTTCGAACCCGGCACGATTGAAAAGGTACGCACGCTCCGCGAGAAATTTCCTGATCTCGTCATTGAAGTCGACGGCGGCGTCGCCGTCGGCACCGCGCGCGAACTCGCAGACGCCGGCGCGGACAGACTCGTCTCCGGCAGCGCCGTGTTCAACTCAGGCGCGCCTGCGAAATCAATTGAAGCACTGCGAGCAGACACCGAACTGGAATAACACGCGTGAGCGATCGCGGAGATAAAACGTCCTTGACCAAGGGCGTTTTTTCGTGTAAATTGAGCCAGTTATGCGTGCTGTCTCCCACTTTCTCATCCGACTCCTCACCCCTTACAAGAAGACCATTCTCTGGTGTTCTCTGCTTGCGTTTGCGGCGGCGGGTCTCAGCCTCGTATCTCCGATCGCGCTCGGAAAAGCCATTGACGCGGCCACACACAAAGCTGACGCCTGGATCGTACTTGGCGGCATCGCGGCGTGGTTTTTGCTCGGCCATGCCGGAGAGCGGATGCGCAACTATCTCAGCCGCCAGGGATACCTGATCGCCTACCAGTCGGTGAACGCCTACAAGCTCGACGCCGTCGCGGGATTGGTGCGCAAACCGTTGTCGTTTCATTACGGCAAGCGCGGCGGTGATGTCACGGAACGACTCTCGAAATTCGAAGACGAGCTGATCAACGTCATCAGCGGCGTCATTTTCGATCTCGGACCGGCCGCGATTACTGTCTTTACAATGCTCGCGTACCTCGCTTTCCTTGATTGGAAAGTTTCGCTCTTGCTCGCGCTCACGGTCGTTGGCGTGATCGTCGATAAGATCCGCACGCTGCCGGTCGCGATGAAAAGCCAATCCGCGTGGCGCGCGGCGGACCGCGAAGTGAGTTCCACGGCTTGGGACGCCATTAAAAACATCCTCGTCGTGAAATCCACCTCCGGCGAAGCGCGCTTGTCGGTGCGCCTGGAAAAACTCGGCGAGAAATTGCTTGAAGCCATTCGCTTCGACAACCTGTTCGACGAACGCGTCTCGAACCATCAAAACCTCATCATTCAGGGCGGGTCGGCCGTCGTGCTCTCCGTCGCCCTCTTGAACGTCAGAAACGGTATCTTCACCTTCGGCCAATTCACGGCCATCTCGGCCTATACGTTCGGAATTTTCGGCTACGTCCGCTGGGTGCAGTGGCAGATGCGCAATCTGACGCGGGCTGCCGCCAACCACAAGGAGATGGAGAAGATTATGGCTGAGCCGGAAGAAGCCTATGATGCCGGTCGAGACGCCGACATCAAAGGAGGCATCGAGTTCCGCAACGTGCGTTATCGTTACCGCGACGACGTACCGGTCTTGGAGGACATCACGTTCTCGGTAAAGCCCGGCGAGCGCGTCGCGCTGGTCGGCGAATCCGGCGAAGGCAAAACGACACTGATCGATCTGATCGGTCGCTATCACCGGCCGCAAAGCGGCGAAATCCTGTACGACGGCGTGGACGCTAAAGAGGTGAACCTACGCTCGCTGCGTTCACAGATCGGACTCGTGCCTCAAGATCTGCCAATGCTGCACGAATCGATCGGCGAAAACATCCGTTATGGCCGTCCCGACGCGACCGACGCCGAGTTACGTGAAGCTGCCCGACTCGCGAGTCTCGATACATTCATCGGCAGTCTGCCCGACGGCTACGATACGCTCGTCGGCGAGCGCGGCATGAAGCTTTCGGGCGGACAACGGCAGCGCGTCGCTCTGGCTCGTGCCTTCCTGCGCAATCCAAAGATCCTGATCCTCGACGAGCCAACCTCCAACCTCGACAGCAAAACCGAGGAGGAAATCCAACACTCGCTGGAAACGTTGATGAAAGGACGCACCACGTTCATCATCGCCCACCGCTTGCGGACCGTCCGCGACGCCGATCGTATCCTGGTAATCAAAGGTGGTCGCGTGGCCGAACAAGGACGTCACGAAGAACTGATCGCCGCGAACGGCGCCTATGCCGCACTGCTCCGCTCGCAAGGCGGACTCGTGGCGGCGGATGAAGTCGAAAAAGAAGATGACGAAGACGAAACCTCGGCGTAAAGCCGGGGTTTTTCGTTGTGGTATACTTGTCGATGAAATACGGAGGAACTATGTCACATCTCAGCGACAAACGGATCAAGGAGCTCGAGCTCATCGCCAACACGCTCAGGCGGCACGTTATCGAAATGGTGGCGCACGCCGGAAGCGGACACCAGGGCGGACCGCTCGGCATGGCCGACGTCTTCGCCGTGTTGTATTTCCACGCGCTGAACCACGACCCGAAGCGTCCCGATTGGGAAGACCGCGATCGCCTCATCCTCTCGAACGGCCACACCTGCCCGATCCGCTACGCCGCCATGGCCGAAGCCGGTTACTTCCCTGTCGACGAACTGCAAACGCTGCGCCGCCTCGGTACACGCCTCCAAGGACACCCAGAACGCATCAAGCTCCCCGGCACCGAAACGACCTCCGGACCGCTCGGCGCGGGCTTGGCGCAAGCCGCCGGTATCGCCTACGCCGGCAAGATGGATAAAAAGAAGTGGCGCGTCTTCTGTCAGACATCGGATGGTGAGCACGAGTCCGGCCTCCACTGGGAAGCGATGCTCTTCGCCGGAAAAAACCGGCTCGACAACCTCGTTTGCATCGTTGATCGCAACAACATCCAGATCGACGGTCGTACGGAAGACATCATGCCGCTTGAACCGCTCCGCGATAAATACGAGGCGTTCAATTGGCACGTGGTCGAATGCAACGGCAACGACGTCGAGGCGGTCGTGGCGGCCTTCGAGGCCACAAAGTCACTCTTCGACAAACCAATCTGCGTTCTCACGCACAACGTGCCCGGCAAGGGCGTCTCGTACATGGAGAACAACTACCTGTGGCACAGCCAGCCGTTTAAAGCCGGCGAAGCAGAAGCCGCGGTTGCTGAACTTCACGCGACCGAACAGAAATTGAAAGCGGACTTGGCCAAACTCGTATGATCCGCAAAGAAGCCCATCTCGTCGAAAACCCGCTCGATGCGAAGATCGCGCAAAAACCGACGCGCGACGGCTATGGCCTTGGTGTCATTGAAGCCGCCGAGAAGAATCCGAACGTTGTCGTGATGTGTGCGGATCTCACCGACTCGACGCGCAACGCCGATTTCAAAAAGAAGTTTCCTGATCGCTTCATCCAGGTCGGCGTCCACGAGCAATTCTTGGCGGCCGGCGCGGCCGGTCTCGCCATGGCGGGCAAGATCCCCTACATCACGTCCTACGCCATGTTCTGCCCCGGTCGAGCCTGGGAGCAGGTGCGCACCAACATTGCGCTGAACGAAGCGAATGTGAAAATTATCGGCAGCCATGCCGGCGTCTCGGTCGGTCCTGACGGCGCGACGCACCAAGCGATTGAGGACATCGCTATCATGCGACCGATCCCGGGCATGGTCATTATCGCGCCCTGTGACGCGGTCGAGGCGAAGAAAGCGACGCTCGCGATCGCGGACTACAAAGGCGGCTGCTACGTCCGCTTCGCCCGCGAGAAATCCCCCATCTTCACCACCGAGGACACGCCGTTTGAAATCGGCAAAGCGGTCACGCTGCGCACCGGCAAGGACGTCGCCATCATCGCCTGCGGCCCGCTCGTCTACCAAGCACTCGTCGCCGCCGAACAAATGGCCGAAGAAGGCATCGACGTCATGGTCGTAAACTCCCACACCATCAAGCCACTCGACGAGAAAGCTGTCCTCCACGCCGCTGAAACCTGCGACGCGATTGTCACGGTCGAAGAGCACCAGATCACGGGCGGCCTCGGAGGCGCCGTTGCGGAATATCTGGCCAAGGCCCGGCCAACCATCCAGGAATTCGTCGGCGTGCCCAACGTCTTCGGAGAGTCCGGCGAACCGAACGAACTCCTCCGTCACTTCGGTATGGATGCTCCAGCGATTCGGCAGGCCGTACGAAAAGCGCATAAGCGAAAAACCCAGCGATAAAGAAACGCCCCGGAAACGGGGCGTTTGTGTTATACTTTCTGCGAAATCACTAGTTTTCCACCTATGCCGAAGCCCAAGAAACACGCTTCCTTCGATATCATTTCCGTCGGTGACGCCACTCTCGACGTCTTCGTATCGCTGCACGAGGCTTCCGTCATGTGCAACCTGCAGAAGGACGTCTGCCAGCTTTGTCTCTCGTACGCTGACAAGATTCCGGTCGAAAAAGTCGAACGCATGATCGGCGGCAACGCGGCGAACAACGCCGTCGGTTCTTCCCGCCTCG
>CAZKMF010000083.1:0-5391 GCA_964553975.1 uncultured Gammaproteobacteria bacterium
CGTTCAGCGTGCTCAAGCGATCGATAGCGATACTCATCTGCGTCACCGACTGCAGCGCAACAGTGCCGTCGGGCTTGATCGGGTTGACGATCGTACTGTTCGGCGGATACGTGCGCTCGGTCGAGTACGTATCCTTCGTCACGGATACACTGTATTGATTGACGCCGGGCGGCACGTCGACAAGCTGAAGTAGACCGTTATTATTCGTCACGTCATGAATCGTGAACGGCGTCGTTGATGAGGCGTTCGTTACCGTTACGTCGGCGCCGGCAACCGGCTGGCCGTTCGCGTCGATCGCGAGCACGAACAGCGCACCATTCGAGGATGACGTTTCCAAATTCTTCGGCGCGATCGTGGTCGTGAAGGTCGTCGGAGGAAAGCCGACGCATTTCGCACATTCAACGACCGCCTCGTACAATTTGTAATCCGCCGGCGAAAGGTCGTTCGGCGCGCCGCCGATCGTGCCGTCGAACGGGTCGTCAACGTTTCGTACCGTACTCGTCACTAAAAATTGCAGGTTCCCTCGCGTGATCGTCTGCTGGTACGGAATCTTGCCGGGCGGCAGACCGCCGACAATACCGACTTGCGCGTACGGCATGTTGCGGGCGATCTCGAACTGCTCGTTGGCCACCGCCGCCGCCACGACCTGCGTCCTCGAAAGACGCACCGTGCGGTACGCGGCGGTGATCGCTTCGTACAAACTCACGGCAACGAGCAAAAAGACGGCGGTGCCGATAATCGCTTCAATCAACGTGACGCCGCGCGGGTGGCGCATCATAGTCGGAGGGCTTCTTCGGGCGGGATCATGCCGGAGTGCGCTTTACCGATCGCATCCTCGCGCAAACTCACGCGCGCGCGGCGCCCGGCGGTCAGATCAAGCAATTCAAACACGCCGATTTGCCCCTGATGCCCGGTGAAGCGGCACGCGTCGCATTTTCCTCCGCGCGCGACCGATCGCTCTTTTTCTTTTCCAAAAAACGCGCGTGTGAACCCCCGCGGCCATTCGGACGCGCGCGCGTATTCCAACGTCACCGTTTCCCGCCTAAGGCATCGCGTACAGGTACGCCTGACCAAACGCTGCGTAAGCACGCCGTTCAAAACGATCGACATGCGGCGCGGGTCGATCCGCAAATCAAGAAGCCGCCCCAGCGCTTGAGAAGCCGTCGTTGCCTCCACAACAGCGATGACGAGCCGATGCTCGGCAGCGGACGCCACGACGGCAGCCGTCGCCTCGTCGCGCAACGCACCGATACCGATCACTTCCGCGCCGCGAGCGAACGCAGCTCGAGCAAGCGCGGAATACGTCCGACCGGAAACAACATCGACTTCCTCTTGCGTCACCCCGACGATTTCAGCTTCGCCACGATCCTCAATCAAGGTCGCGCGCGTGCGCGACGCCAGGCTCGCTTCCAAGAGTGCGTGAAGCGTCGTCGTCACGCCGGAATGCCGGGGACCGACAAGAAGGAGAAGACCCGTGGGGCGCCGCAGGATACGGAGTATCCGCTGCCGCTCTTCATCGGAGAATCCAAGATCCTGTAGTTGGCGCCGTGACGGACGCAACCGCAGCAATCCCTTTTCACCCTCGAGAAGCGGCACGACCGCGAACTGGCCTTCAAGTGAGGCGTTGTCGACAACGCGCCGGAGCGGCGCTGATTGCGCTGAAAGCGGCGCGCTCTCTCGTAATCGAGCTAATTCTTTCAAACGCCGCAGCACGCCTTCATGCGCCGGCGTCGGATGGCGAAAGACATCGTGCAGCATGCCGTCGCGCCGCATGCGCACGACAGCATTTTTCTCGCTTGGTTCAAAGATGAGCTCGGACGCTTCCGCGTCCGCAGCCTCAAACAAAAGGAGGTCGACCGCGCGGTCGATCGAAGCTTCTTTTACTATGTGATATGGAATCGGCACAGGTCCTCCTTCCCGCGCGGCTCAATGAGCCGTTATGGGTTTCCGATCCGTTCGGTCACTTTCTTCAGGACGTCGTCCAGAGAATAGTTGGCCTTGACCAAGAAGTCGAACGTCCCGAGCGCCATCGCTTCGGCGACTTTGTCTCCCGAACTCAGGTTGGTGAGGATCACGACCGGCACGGCGCGCAGGCGTTCGTCCGCCTTCATTTGATGCAAGACGGAGATACCGTCGATCTTCGGCATGATCAGGTCGAGCAGCACGAGATTCGGAGTTTCCGTCTTCAAATAGGCCATTGCTTCTTCTCCGTCGGCGGCAGCGTGTACGGCGTAGCCACCGTGCTCGAGTTTACTCTTCAGAGCCCGCTGCATGCTCTGTTCGTCCTCGACAATCAATACAGTTTTAGCCATGGGGAAAACGGAAGACTTATGGCACCAGTGTACCCTCAATTCAGAGCTGAAACAAGCGCCCTAGATCGCGGCGCGGCGCGGCAGGACGACCGTAAAGACGGACCCTCCCCCTTCCGCCGCCCGGTATTCAATCGTTCCGTCGTGCGCCGCCACGAGAAACTTGGCGATATACAGCCCGAGACCCGAGGCGTTCGGGTTGAGATCGAGCGCCTCTTTTGAACGGAAAAAGCGCTCGAAGAGACGGGCACGGTCGGGTTCGGAAATACCAATACCGGAATCGCGGACGCTCACGCTGACCGCGTCCTTGGTCGAATGGATTTCGACCTCGATGCGTCCGCCGTCCGGCGTGTATTTGATCGCGTTATCAATCAAGCGGACGAATACTTTTTCCAAGCGTCCCGCATCGACGAAAAGAGGTGGAAGATCTTCATGTGCGCGCAGCACAAGCGTTTGCTTGCGTAACTCGGCACTGCGCGCGAACTCGTGCACCACCTTTCCGACGACTTCGGCGATGTCCACGGACGTCTTCTCCAGCCGCAGCGCCCGTTGCTCGATGTCGACAGCGAGCAGCATGTCATCGATGATCGAAAGGCTGACGACCAGGCTCTTATAGACTTCGCGCAAGAGTTCGCTCGGCCCAGGCTCGATCGGTCCAGCGTCGCCCGAGAGCAACAAGTCAAGATTCCAACGCATGGCGTTCATCGGCGTCCGGAGCTGGTGCGAAGCGACCGTCAGGAATTTTGACTTGATCTCGTCGGCGTTGCGCTGGCCGCCGTATCGGATTTTCAATTCAGTGATTTCGCGTTCGCTTGTGACGTCACGGATGATCCAAAAGCGTCCGGCGAAGGTTCCTTGCTGATATACCGGTTCGCTGGATATTTCGAGAAAGCGGTGTTGCGGAGCGGAGATCTCCACGTCGCGGAAAAAACGGGTTTCTCGATCCTGAAACGGGTGGGAGACGGTTTCGTGATACGACATGGTTTCGGAAAACGTGCGGGACCATGCCTGCTCAAAATCATGCAGATGCCGACCAATGACATCCGCCGGTGCGATGCCGAAAAAATCGCGAAATGCGCGACTCACGAGACGCGCATGACCGTCGGCGTCAATAAACAACCACGCGTTCGGCGTTGCATCCAATATCGCGGTCAAGAGCCGCTCGTCGTTCAGTAATCGGGAAACGGATTCAGCAGGCATACGCTTCCTCATTTGAAAAAGGCTGTCGAAGTTTCCCAGAGCTCGGGATGCTCGTGCCGAGCGAGCCAATACCACCACTCGACGCCCCACAGATACACTTCCGATACGCTGGAGGACGAGGCGAAACGGACGTTTTGTTTCAACCGCTCCGGGTTCATTTGCTCCAACTGTTCGGAGATGGGCGTCTCTTCGACCGGTTTGCGAAACCAGGGCTCGGCCTGCAATTCGCTCACGATGATTTTTTTGACGACCGGTTTCAACAAACTCATGCGGTCGGCGTAATACAGCGGTGAGACTGGCCAATACAGTTCGCCCAGTTCGTTATTCCACACGAGACGGTACATGCTGATGCCAAGCACGTCGGAGAGCGTGCCCGTGCGAATCCATGTCGAAAGCTCGCCGCTGTCGGTCAGCATGACCGGTCGCGGATCCGACTCGCGCACGAGAGAAACTTCGCGCTTGAGCAATTCCCTGTCCGGTTCCGGGCACTTGCCGAAACGGAACAGCGGTTCATTTTCAACCTGCCACGTCTTTACCGCCGGCGCGCGCTTGAAATGTTCGATTTCGGCGGCCAAAAAACGAAGCGTTTGCGCGTCCTGTGCGTCTTTTTCAAGTGACGCGGCCCACCCCGGAACATGGCATTCCGGCCAGCGCGGCGTTTTCCTTCCGACGGCAAGTATCACGTCCGCATCGCGCTTCGCGGCCTCCTCAAGCATCCAATCAACCTCCGACCAATCATACGCACCCTTTTTCGCTTCAACCGCGTCCCAATACACCGGCAGGCGAAGTTTTCGAACACCGAGATCGTCTAACGTCGCAAGATACGCCTGTTTCCAATCGAGACCGAGCTCCTTCGCGTAGAGCGTCGAGAACGTCACGCCGTACGCGACGTGTGGTTTCGGCACGAGCGTCGCGCGATACCACAAGACGAGCCCGGCGCAAGCGACGAGCCCGACAGCGATCAAGCTGAACGCGCGGGTGCGGAAACGGAACATGTCAGACGATAAGCGGAAGTTGCGGAAGCTCGACCTCGAGACCGGTAATGATTTGCTCGATGCGATACGTGCCGTGCGTCGGCGCCTCGATGAAACCGTTCCAGGCCATGCGCGCCAAACCGCCGGACTCGACCCAATCGAACAGCCATTCGCTCGTGTATTTCGGATCGCCCTGCGGCGTGCCGCCACCAACGTTACGCAACCAGAGTTCGTTGAAAATTTCCTGTGAACCAATCGGCGGAGAGATGATGATCGGAAGGCCGACGCCGGCGTAAAAGGAAAGTTCGCTCGGCTTCGTCCAGAGCACGTCCGTGTGGCGCAGCAACTGATCGAATTTCCGGAAATACGTCGGACGATCGTGGTAGTACTGAATACGCACGTTGCCGCCCAAATCGGCGCCGAGACCGAGTTTCAAGATTTCCTTCTTGAAGTAGACGGCGACGTCTCTTTTCGTACCGGCAACGAGATTCAGGAGAATCTTGTTGCGGCGGATTTTTTCCCTGAGACTCTTGGCAATCTCGATGCCGAGTTCACGCTGCGCGCCTGCGCCACCGACGGCGAAGGTGAGCGTGAGCGGATGCGTCGGCATGCGCCGGCAATTGTTCACGCCAATCGCGGCTTTCAGCGTCTCTTCGTACTTCGTGTAAAAAATGCCGTTCGGATCGAGGTGGCAAATGCGCTCGCCGAGATCCTTGCGAATCGTCTCCGCGTTCGCGCCGCCGATCAGATCTTTCGATAACGGAAAACCGGTCAGGAAAATACGCTCAGGCGGAACGCCGTACAACTTAAGACGCTCGACCACGCGGCCGTTCGAAGCGAAATATTTGATGCGGCTGCGCTTCGGATCCTTGGCAACCCAGGCGCGGCTGATGTCGGCGTCCGTCGTG
>CAZKMF010000084.1:0-11092 GCA_964553975.1 uncultured Gammaproteobacteria bacterium
CGATCGTCGAAGTCGCGCTGACCGTAAGATAGCGGCGGCTGTAGTCGCCGGCAGCGTTGGTGCGGTCCTGGATCTCGAAGATATTGCCCGTGCCGGAGAACGTGTCGGCGATCGTGACCGCTCCGACGGACGGGGTGAGAGAGATTTCCGCCGAAGACGTCGAGCTCAGGTAGGCCTGGTTCAAATTCACCAAGCTGGATGCCGTGGCCCACGTGAGCGTACCGCTGCCGTTATTCTGCAGCACGGTCGAAGCGCCTCCTTGAGAAGACGGCCACGAATAGACAACGTTATTAACTTTCACGAGGTTGCCGCTGCCGTCGACTTCAAAGGTGCTCGTGCCGGAACCGACGGTCAACATGCTCGCCGGAGCCATGTTGCCAACCGAGAGGTTTCCGAAGACGCGTGTCGAGGTCGAACTCACGGTAAAGTACCGCGTCGAATAATCACCGGCAGCATTCGTACGATCCTGGATTTCGAACAGGTTGCCGATGCCGAGACCCTTTCCGTAACCGCCGGTGAATTGATCGGCGATCGTGAGCGCACTCTGCGTGCTGTTCACGAAGATTTCGCTTGAGGATGTTGAGCTATTGAACGTCTGCAACATCGTTTGCGATCCGCTTGCGGCCACCCACGTCAAGTTGCCACTGCCGTCGTTCGTCAGCACCGTGCTTGCGGCGCCCTGTGCCGACGGGAAGCGCGTGACCACGCCGTTAATCATCTCAAAGTTGCCCGAGGAGTTGATGATCAGCGTGTTTGTTGTACCAACGATGAATCGAGCGCCTCCGGTTACCTGGGTCGAGGTCGCGTTTACGGAGAAAAGACGGTCCGTAATTGAATTTTGTACTTCAAAGATGTTCACGCTCGGGCTCGTGGCGGCGCGGAAGATGAATTGCGCGGTGCTGGAAGCCGCGGTCGCAAGCAATGAACCCGTTTGAGTGATATCGCCTTCCTTATCGATCTGGAAACGCGTCGATCCGTTCGAAGCGATGCCGAAGAGCGTCTCGTTGCTCGCGGCGGCGGCCGGGTTGATGTACATCGAGCCATCGGCGATGCCGCTTCCTTGAGGATCACCCGTAATCGTCAGGTTGCCGTTGACCGTCGTCGACGGGATGTACGCCGTGGTGGAGCCAGAGCTCGTAACGTCGAGATCGTCGAGGCGATCGGCGTTCAAGGCATAGGGAGCGGCGGAAATACGCTTACGAGGCGTCATTTCGGAGTCCGCACCGATCGTAATGCCGAGCAGGACGACGTTGTTGTCGAAGAGACCGTCCGGAATCTCGTTGTCCGAGTCAGCTGCGTTGCCGAGGAGTGTCGAGAAGACGCCTCCGGTCACGGTCACGGACTTGGCGGTGGGGGTGCCGCAGGTACCTTTGACCGTGTAGAGACAGTTGCCGGCGCCGTCGTAGAAGACGAACTTCACGTTCAGGGCACCGTTCGGAACCTGAACGCCGCCGGAGTCGGTCAGGCGGGCCTGGTAGTTCAGGACCTTGGGGACGGAGTTGGCGGCGTGAACGATTGACATCGGAACCAGGTTCGTGATCAACGACAAGACCAGGGCGGCCTGAACGGCCGTCCTCGTTGCGCGTTTGAACGCGCGACGGAGGTATGTGTTAATCGAAACCTGCCTCATGTTTTTTTGGGTGACATACACCCGGTTCGGCCACCTCAGGTCCACAATGGACTCGTGCAGCAAGCTCCTTATATAAGGAGGGGGCCGAACCGAATGGCGGAGTGTGTGCTCCGCAATCGGTGTTTACTCAGGACTTTTTTCTCGCATCGGAATGTCTCGACTTACCACACCGCCTTCTTTCTTGACTGTCGTGAGGTCAATTTCATTTGTCTTTGCTGGCTCATATCCGGGTTTTTCAACCGTGACGTAGTACTTGTTGGTACCAACAAGGAAGTTGTAGCGACCCTTGCTGTCAGCGATGCGCGATTCGAGCGTTTTGTTGTATTGCGTCTCGATGATGCGCGCGACAGCGAATGGAATCGGCTTCTTCGTACGTTCGTCATAGATGATTCCCCAGTTCTTCGGCCGCTTGGCGCTCGCGAGTCGGCGGAAGAGAAGGTAGAGAAGGAACTGAGCGCCGACGAGTATATAGAGGTATAGGCGTTGGTAGAGCAGCGCGGCGATAAGCGTGAAGATGACGCTTGAGAACGCAAGTGCGCTTTGTAGGCGCCGCACGATCTCATCCACGAAGAGGCGTTTGTTCGACTTTCTGATTTCTGTCGGATCAAGCGGGATATTGGCCGTAATAACCGCGCCTTCCTCGCTGACAGTGACCTTTTCGCCGTGATAGAGGTCGAGGTATTCCGCATCCTCTTTGCGTCCAACAAGGAAGCGGGTCGGGAAGCTGTAACCGGGCTTTGTGGCTTCGATGCGATACTCCCCTTGTTCCACGATGAAGGCGTATCGTCCGAGCTTGTCGGTCACGACCGTGCGTACGAGACGATTTGTCGACGTGCGGATGAGGCGTACGGAAGCCAGATCGACCGGCAGTTTCGTCAGGGCGTTATAGACCGTGCCGTACTGCCTGCGCTGGCGTCGTCCGAGCAAGAGCAACGGCTGCGTGAGCAAGAAGTAGATGTAGCTGACGAGACTCGTGGCTTGCACCGCCGTCGCGACAACGGCTGTCGTGATGGCCGCGGCCGTCGGTACGAGCACTTGCGTCGTCGCGTTCTTTACGCGCGGATCGAGAATAATTTCGTTTTGAAGGATCTTCGTGACGTACGCTCCTTGCGCACCAAGCGCTTTGGCAACGTTGCCAATGTTTTCGATGACAGGCGCGCCTGGAGTGAACACGTCGGTAACGGACGGGGGCAAGGCAATGAGTTCGATCGTGGGGTTGATGACTTCCGTCGTCAGGTCCAGAGGCGCGCTCGCGTATTCTCGGTAACCTTTTTTCTTTGCAACCAATCGATACTGTCCGGACGGCGCCATATAGGCGAAGGTTCCGTCGAGTCCGGTGCCGACCGGATTGATCTGGCGATACGGTATCGCGTCCCATGTAATCCAATCGCCAATTCGCTTTTGCAGCGTGATGGTTACGCCGTCGAGCGGCACCTTCTGTCCGTTCTTCGTCTCGGTAATGGAGCCAAGCGATTCGACGCGCACGTTGATCTCGATCACGTCCGTCGTACCGTTGTCGAACTTCACGATAATCGTTGCCGTGGCCTTGCCGCTCGTATGCGGCGCGGAGACGTCCACGACGTAGCCTTCCTCCGGTACTGACTGTGCGGTACGAGCGAAGAGGAAAGATCCGTTCGTGAAGTTGAGTGTCATGTTCGTTACGGAGCTCGGCAGCGCCGTAAGCGGAACGAAGATTGTTAGTGAGCGGTCGGGCAGAATGCGATACTCGCGTTCCGCGTTTTGATGGAGCTCGAGCGTGCGGTTGAGTGCGAAGACTCTGATCAGCGTTCGGTTGACGGAGGGCGCGCTTGGCGGCGGCGGAATGACTGGAGGCAGCGCCGGAGCCGGACAATCGGCCGGACAACTCGCGTTGGTTTCTCCCGGATCGCACACGGCGTTTCCACAGAATGGCGCGGGAGGCGGTGGCACAACCGGACAATCCGCTGGACAACTCACGGTCGTTTCCGGCGCTTCGCAGACCGCGTTGCCGCAGATCGGACCCGGCACAGGACCCACCGGCGTTCCGGAAGCTTGAGCCGGTGCCGAGAAGTTTCCGGACGTGTCGCGAGCGAAGATCGAGTAGTAATACGTCGTACCATTCAGCAGGCCCGGGTCGAAATATGTCTGCGCCGCGCCGACGTACACCGTGATCCCCTGTCCCGGCACGGCCGGGAAGCCTGTGGTGGAACGCTGAATTTGTACGCCTGAGAAATCCGCGTCATTCGGATTCGTCCAGTTAAGCGTGTTCTGCGCGTTGCCTGCCGTAACGACAAAGTTCGAAACTTGTCCCGGAGGAATCGCGTCGAATGGCGTGCCATTCGCAACCGCGCCGGTCGCGAAGTTGCCGGAGTTGTCGTAAGCAAATGCGCTGTAGTAATACTTCACGCCATTCACGAGCCCGACGTTAATCGTCGAATTGCCGGCGCCATCATAAATGGTGACTCCAACGTTTTGTGTTGCCGGATAATCGATCGTCGAACGCTGAATCTTTACGCCCGCAAAATCAGGATCGTTCGGGTTCGTCCAGGAGAGCAGGTTCTGCGTGTTACCCGGTGTCACAACAAAGTTGCTCACGTTTGCGGGAGGCGTCGTGTCCGGAAGCGTCGTGAACGTTTGATCCGTCGAAGTCGCGCCGTTTGCCATCGCGTCGGCAGAACTGACGCTGAAGTGATACAACGTGCCGGACGCGAGCCCGTTCAGTGTGATCTGATGGTTCGCAACCAAGTTTGCGTTCGATATCGAGCTGCCATACGCGTCGGTCAAACCATAACGCGCAGTTGAATCCGCCAGCTCGTCCGTCGCCCAGTTAAGACGCGCGGTCGTTTGCGTAATCGCGTCAACAAAAATGTTCGTAATGTTCGGCGCAATCGTGTCAGCCGTTGTAAACGTGAAGTCCGCTGATGACGCAGAGTTATTAGCTGCATCTTTCGACGTCACTTTGTAGTGATACGTAGTGCTCGGCGTCAGTCCGTTAATTTGTACGGCGTGCGTATTCACGAGCGCGGCATCGCTCACGCTGCTCGCATACGGAAGCGCCGTTCCGTAATCAACTTTTGAAGTCGAATCCTCGTTGGTATCCCAAACGATGCGCGCGCTTGTGCCCGTGATAAGTACCGCGCTCACATTGCTGATAACTGGCGCACTCGTGTCGGGCGTCGTGAACGTAAAGTCACCAGAGATCGTCTCCGCTGTTCCAAGACCAGTCGAACGTACGCGGAAGTGATACGTCGTACCCGCAGCCAGTCCGGTAAGGTGCACGCTGTGGTTAAACGTGCTTCCGAGCGTGGATGCAGAACTACCGTACGCAATCGTCAAACCGTAGTTCACGATGCTCGTGGATGAAATATCCGTATCCCAGAGTACGTCCGCTTCCGTTTCCATGATGTTCAGCGAGCGAACGTTGAAAATTGTCGGCGGGTTCGGAGTGCCACCACCGCCGCCACCGCCGCCACCAGCCCCGGCAACATCGGCCGTAACGGTTACCTGGTCACTGTCGCTATTAAGTACATAAGCCAAGCCGGAGTCGCCAAAGGTGCCGCCAATACCAATCGCGTGAGCGAAGGCTCCGGACGGGTTAACGATACGGTGGGTCCCCACTGCACCGGACGAGGCATTTTGACCAACCAAGACGCGGACACATGTATCAGCTGGAATTTCTCCGGCCGCGGCATCCGTCGGCGACGTGAAGGTGATAACTCTGTCAGCAACACCGACTCCCCAAATTGGGCTAAGCCCGGGGGCAGCTGCCAACGTTTTATCGGTAAACGCGCCCGTACAGTCGTTGGTCGGAGCGGATGTATCGATAGCCAGATCGATATCCCCCGTCACAATCGCCGAAAGATCGAAGTCGTTATCAAACGACACAGTCACGGTGTCCGTCGGGGCGTCCACCCCCGTCGGCGTCACGAACTTGATCTCGTGATCCGCCTGGACATTAACCGCCAGTCGGGTCACAAGGTCCGAATAGCCAGTAATTGTTGCCGCTCGTGTAGCAAGCGACAACAAAAACACGGCCATGGCCCCGATGAGGACAGGCAGGAACTTCGTTAAGTTGTGGGTGCGGCGCTGGGACGACATGCGTCGGTTTCCACAAAGCGCGCAGCATTCAAGTACGCCGAAAAACTCCGGTGAACGGTCTGATTCGGACAATTCGAAAGGAGCCTTACGCGTTAGAGCGCAAGCCTAATTTCTGCTCGCAGATACGCGCACCCTTTCCCTGCTGACCACGGGGATTGGAGTACATCAAAAATTGTCTGCGAGTAGACGTGGGACTCGCTGCCCCGTTCGTTCAGGTCGTCTTTACCTGAGCGATTCGCATAGCCAACGGTAATCACCCCGTATTGGAAGCGAGAAGAATGCTGCACGTATATCCTCCTCGCACTATGCAAACGCATAGTATCACAAAATGTGGAAAAAGTCAACGTGTTTATTGGCTAACATTAGCCAAGAATAAAGTTGTGCACATAGTAAAACTTTGAAAATTCACAGTTCGTGCACAGCTTTTACCATGTTATCCACTTAGTTATACACAGTTTGTTAAACACTGTGTAAATGTCAAGAATAAAGTAGACAATAAGCCTATTTTTTTGTGCATGACTGTGTATAACGTATGTATAAGTGTTGAGAATGAGTGAAGATCTATCGTGCACCGCAACGCCCATCATGCTGATATTTTGATCTCCTATGACTTGTATTGTTTCATGTGAAACAGTTGTGTTCTTGTGATGCGCCCATTCTGCCTCACTCATATTGTTTCACGTGAAACAGTCGGTGCCTGTGTGGCAGATAGGCTTACTGAGCAGAGCACAGTTGCTGTCAGCGGGTCCCGGTATCACAGAAGTCGACATCTGTTTCACGTGAAACACCCATGCGTCTTTCTGCTTGGCGGCCTTCCTCAAGCACGGCGCACGGCATACCTTTGTTTCACATGAAACAAAAAACCCATCCGTGAGGATAGGTATTTTGTGGTGGACCAATGGAGACTCGAACTCCAGACCTCTGCAATGCGAATGCAGCGCTCTACCAACTGAGCTATTGGCCCATGCTGTTATGCACAACTGTAGACAACATGTGTATGAAATAGAAATACTGCATGTGTCGCACAATACTGTTTGTCAAGGATATCACGGACAACTATCATGCAATCCGGCGCTTTTACTGTGTGGCTCGCCACCCGTAGCTTCAACGAAGGGTGGTGCCCCCGGCGTGAGTCGAACACACATCCACCCCTTAGGACGGGGTTGTTCTATCCATTGAACTACAGGGGCGCGCTCGTCACCTCGGTTGCGACCGACGCGACTAGCGACAGTCTCGTAGCTCGCGCTATAGTATAGGCACGATTTTTTTATCGGTCAATTCCCCCATGACAACTTTCCTGCTCGTCGTCGGACTCGTCCTGCTTATCGCCCTTGCCTTCGTCTACTTCGCCCTCTCAAAAAAGCTGGACGGTCTTAACGAGCAGTCAGCCGCACGTTTGATCAACGACAACATTCAGAAGATGAACGATCGCCTGAACGATCGTTTAACAGAGGCGGCAAGGTACATCGGCTCGCTTGGGCAGGAACTTAAGTCCATGCAGACGATCGGTAAGAATATCGAGGACCTGCGTGCCGTCTTCATGAACTCGAAGCTGCGCGGCAACTTCGGCGAGCAGGTGTTGAACGACATGCTCACCAACAACTTTCCGAAGGATCAGTTTGAACTCCAGCATAAGTTCAAGGACGGTCAGGTCGTCGACGCGCTCATCAAGACGAAAGACGGTTCGATTCCGATCGACTCCAAGTTCCCGATCGACAACTTCCGAAAGATGCTGGCAGCGACAACCGAGGAGGTGCGCGAGATGGAACGCCACGAGTTCCAAAAGGCCGTTCGCAAGCACATCAACGACGTCGCAAAGAAATACATCCTGCCTGGGGAAGGCACGGCCAACTTTGCTGTCATGTACGTACCGTCGGAAGCGACCTACTACGAGATTATCTCCGCCACCGAGGAGCTCAGTGACTTTGCCAAACAGAGCCGTGTCATGATGGTCTCGCCGAACACGCTTTCGTACTTCCTGCACATTCTGAGGCTTGGGCACGAACGTATCCGCATCGAAGAAAACGTGCAGCGCGTTTGGGAGCTTTTGGCCGGTTTTCATCAGGAAACCGTCAAATTCGGCGAGCAGATGGGGGTCTTGGCCCGCCACGTCACGAACGCCAAAAGCGCGATGGACACGGCCATGAACGAATACGGCAAGCTGGCCGGCAAAGTGGACCAGATCCGGCAACTGAAATAGGGGAGCCTCTTGACGTTTTCCGAGGGTTCCTCTATAACTAGTGTCATTAGCGTATAAAAGAGACCGAACCATGCCTACCAAAGCTGCCGCCTTCAAGGCTCTTCGTCAGACGAAGAAGCATGCCGAGCGCAACAAGCTCGCCAAGCTGAAACTCGCCGACGCCCGCCGCTCCGTTCGCAAAGCGATCGAGCACTCGGAAGCCGCCAAGGCCAAGGAAGCCGTCAAAGCCGCCATCAAGATGCTCGACAAGGCGTACAGCCGCGGCATCATGAAGCTCAACACCGTCTCCCGCCAGAAATCGCGGTTGATGAAGAAGCTTCAGGCGATGACCTCCAAGAAGTAATCAAAAACCCCCGACATGATCGGGGGCTTTTGTTTCAGGCTGCTTGCGCATCGCCAATGCGTGCGAGGAAGAGATCGAGCGCGAGTCGTGGTTTTGGCCAGCCGCCGCGCTTCAGCTTCTCGTCGGCGTCGATCAACCAGATGTAAAGACGTTCCAGTTCGTGCGGTTTGAAGTAACGGCTTTGAGAAAGCAGCTTTGCGGCCGCGAAGGGATGAACGCCGAGCTCTCGCGCCAGACGATCCTTTGTCGCTTGTCCGAGTATTGAGAGGTCCGCCGCAACCAGGAGGCCGCGAATGTGGCCTTGGAGGCGGGAGAGCAGGGAAACCTCGGTTTCGCCCTGGTGCAGTAGTCCATCAAGCTTCTGAAGGGCGAGGTCGGGGCGGCGGGTACCAACCGCGTCCAAAAAGTCGAATATACTCTCTTCAGCCTCAAGGTGAGCGATCTCGCGCACCAATTCCGGCTTTATAACGCTTTCAGCGCCGGAACGAGCCAGCGCGGAGAGCACCTCAATCTCTCCAGCGATCTTCCAGCTGTCACTGCCGGCGAGGGGCAGGTACGCCGTGAGTCCTTCGTTCGAAAATGCCACGCCCTGCGCTTTCGCCTCGGCGGCGATCCAGGCCATAAGATCTTTGGAGCCGAGCGGTTTGAATTCTGGATAGAACTTGCTGTCCTTCAGTTTCTTGTACGCGGCCGAATCTTCGAGGTCCGCGGTGCCCAATCGCTCGTAGACAACAAGGATGGTTTCTTCCGGCACATGGTCAAACAGTTCGGCCAGGGCCTCAACTTCCTTTTTACCCGCCTCGGCAATCGCATCTTTGACGATGACGAGGCGCTTCTTCGCAAGAAACGGAGCGCTTGCGAGTGCCGCCTGCAACTCGCCTATCTCGGTTTTTTCACCGTCGATTTCGGTGACGTTCAATCCCGAAGGGTCGATGTCGCGCAAAAATTTCGCTCGAATTTCTTCGAGTTTCTTCTTCGAACGATAGGAATCGGCGCCGTAGAGGAAGAGAATCATGCCGGAACGGTAACGGGGGACTAGCGGACACTTTTGAAAAACACTTCGTAGAGTACCAAAATGATGTCGACAATGAAAAGGTAGATCACGGCCCACTCCATACTGACCGCCCGTTTGTTCTGCAGGATATCCAAGACGAGCTCTGACGTGCCCTGCAGGAAATCGAGGCGGAATTCAATCGCTCGGAAACGGTCTTCGAGCTCGAACATTTTTCGCATGCCCGTGAACGCCGCTTCGACGTCTTTATCTTCCCACGTGCTGTCGGGCTTATCGAGCAAAGAAAGTTGCGAGAGAACGTACTGCGTGATCGAGCGTCCGGCGCCGATCGTTTTAAGTACCTGCGCGTCGCTCGACGTGATTTTTCCTCCGTGCTCGAGTCCGCTCGTCACTTTTCCGAATCGGTTCACGATGTCCGCGACTTTTTCTTCGACGTAGTCGATCGCTACGGATTGCGCCAGGACTTCGGCGACGACGTACAGAAGGTCGACATCCAACTTCGGCAAGACGACGCTATCGAACTCGACCGACATTTTACTTTCCGCGTCGATGACCACCGCGTACTCTTCAACCTTCACGCTGGAAGCCGGTTCGATTCCGAATTCAGAGAGTTCCTTCAGCACCCGCTCGGCATCCTCTTTTGGAAAATCAAACAACACGACGACGCCAAATGCAAAGACAATGATGATCTGGCCGTCGAGACGGCCGAACATGAGCGAATTGCGTCGCTTAGAAAGAATCGTAAAACCCTCGGACTTGCCAACCTGCGGCAAGGGGAGGGATTTGGCCAGATAATAGGCTGAAATGGCGTGTTGCTGGCTCATATGGCCAAGTATACCCCGGAAAGAAAAAAACCGCCTGAGGGCGGTTAGCGCTTGCCGCGCTTCTGACTCCATCTGCGATAGGAGGTGACGCCGATGGCGGCACCGCCGACCGCGACACCGACGACCCAGCCGAGAAACGGGACCGCGACGGCCGCCGTGGCGACGCCGACTGCAAGTCCGGTGCCTTGGCTCTTGATCTCGTCCATCAGGCCTTGGGCCTGATCCGGCTTCTGCGCCATGTGCTCACTCCTTCTTCTTGTCGTTGGGGGTTTGGGACCAGAGCTTCTTCAGGCTGCCGAGCAGGCCTTTGGCGACGTGGGTCGGACCTTTGGCAGCAGAGCCGACGACGTCGGTCGCCTTCTTGATCGCGCTCGCGCGCCACCAGCCGCTGATCTTCGACCACAGGATCGCGCCGACAACCATACCGGCGATAAACGCGTACAGAAGCATGATGCCTCCCGGGGAAAGGGCTAGGCCTCGAAGGATTCAAGGCTTCCCCAACTCTGGCCGATTTTAACTTTCACGTCAATCGGTACCTTCAGGCTGACCGTGTGTGCCATGATCTCCTTGAGCCACGTCGCGACATTGGGAGCCAACGCTTCTTTCACTTCGAGAACGAGTTCGTCGTGTACCTGGAGCAACATTTTGACGTCGGCATCTTGGCCGATACCGTACTCGCGACCGATCCGCTCTTCGACGCGCAACATCGCAAGTTTAATGATGTCAGCCTGCGTGCCTTGGATCGGCATGTTGATCGCCATGCGCTCGGCCTCGGCGCGCAGGTAGGGGACGCCGGAGCTGATGTCCGGCAGATAGCGGCGGCGACCGAATAACGTCTCAACGTACCCAAGGCTGTGCGCCTGCGCCTTGGCCTGTTCCATGTATCCCTTGAGACCTTTGTAGACGTCGAGATATTTCTTGATGAAGTTCGAGGCCTCTTCGCGGCTGAGTCCGGCGGATGCGGCGAGAGAGTTCGCGCCCATGCCGTAGAGGATGCCGAAGTTGA
>CAZKMF010000085.1:0-5838 GCA_964553975.1 uncultured Gammaproteobacteria bacterium
ACCGCGAGCGCGACGTCGTCGGGGTTCTCGGGGTCGAGATCCTCGAGCTTCATGTAGGCGACGAGGCCGGCGTCGACCTCGGGGGTCTTCGCGATCTGCGGGAGCGGCTGCGGCGGGACGACCGTGGTCGCCGTCGCCTTGGCGGCGGCCTCGGCGGCCTTCGCCTCCGCGATGCGGGCGGCCTCGGCGGCCTCCTGCTCGCGCTTCGCGATCGCTTCCTTGCGGTTGCGCGCGCGGCGATCGAGATCCATCGCGACCTCCTCGGCGAGGCTGATCGCCTCGTCGAGCCGGCCGTTCAGCTCGTCCTGCTCGCGCACGAGCTTCGCGAGCACGATCTCCTCGCGGATCGCCTTCGCCTCGCGGCGGTAGCGATCGGCCTGGACGAGCGCGACGTAGTCGGCCCAGAGCTCGAGGTGCGTCGCGCGCCGCTCCTTGCTGGAGACGACGAACGCGGCGATCTCGCGCTCGATGCCGGCGTTCGACAGGCCCGTCTGGCGCACGTGCTTGGACTTCGAGCGCAGCTCCGCGACGAGGACGTCGCTCTTGAGGCTGCACTCCCAGTTGTCGCGCATGCGCTTCACGAGCTTGGCGCTGTCGGCGATGATCTCCTTGCTGGGGGTAGCGCAGGCGGCCAGGTTGGCGCGCTGCTGCTCGATCTTCGCCGGCATGCTCTCGACCTCCAGGAGGTAGGCCGCGATCGCCTTCAGGTCCTCGCCGAGCTTCTTGGGCACGACCGAGACCTGGACGACGAGCATGTCGATGGCCTTGCAGATGTTCCGGAGACGGGCGGGGGAGTTGGACACGGGGCACCTTCCTTGTGATGAACTGGTTCAGAGATTCGGCGTCCGCGCAGCGTGCGCGGGCGACGGAGGCTGAAGGGGACGACGAGGCGTCCCCGAGCGCGTCAGGTTGAGTGTTCTGGGTGAAGGAGCGGTCAGTAGCGGACGAGCGTCTGAGCGAACGGCGTGCCCCAGTTGACGGAGTGGCCGTTGTACCACCAGAGGCCGTCGTTCGACCACAGCATGCTGGTCTCGGGCGCGCCGCTGATGTAGTACTGCCCGACGAGCGGACCTTCGTCGTTGCCGTAGGTGTCCATCGAGGCGCCGGTCGTCAGCGAGTCGCCGCTGACCAGCGCGCCGGAGATGTCCATCTCGAGCTCGATCGTGACCGACGTGCCCGCGGCGATCCGGAGCGGTTGCTCGAGGAAGACGCGGACGCAGCGGTTCGACCAGGTGGCCGCGAAGGCGCAGTCGCCGCCGTACCAGAGCACGTCGCTCCAGCCGCCCAGACCGATCGCGTCTCCCACCACGCGCACGCGCGCGTTGTAGAGACTCGTCGCGTTCGGGTTGGCCGAGGAGACGTTGCTCGCGTACGACAGCTTCATCACCAGCACGTCGGACGTGCTCGGTGCCGTGATGGTCATGCGGTGGGCGATGATCGTCCCCGAGTTGACCAGCACGGTCGTCGGCAAAGGAACCGCCGTCACGTACGGCGCGTTCCTCTGCACCGACGGGCCTTGGATGCCCCGGACGGTCAGGACCGTCCAGAGTCCGGTGTTCGGCTCGATGTTCTCGAGCGCGAGCGCCGCACCGTCGCTGACGCGCACGACGTCGCCGTTCTGGAACGGCATCAACTTCACGTAGAGGGTGTTGCCGTCCAGCAGGTCGTCGTTGTTGACGTCGAGCTTGACGCAGAAGCCGACCCGCTGATCGGCCGCCATCCGGAACACGTCGTGGAACACGAGGTTCTGCGTCGTGTCGAGGCTGGCGTTCGACAGATCGATCGGTCCGGCCACGACGGTCGCGCCGCTCGTGAACTTCACGTCGCGGTACTGAGCCGTGCCGCCGTAGACGAGGCCATCGGGCGAGGTGATCTCGAGCCGGAGGTTCCGGATCTCGATGTCCTGGTCCGCCTGCGCGTTGAAGCACAGGACCTCCTCGTCGTTCCCGGCCACGCGGATTTCGGTGCCACCGGGCGGTCCACCGAAGAGGAGGCCGAGGTGCGCCGGACCGGGCTGCGGCTGGGGGAAGGTCGGCGGCTCGATCACGACGGCGTCGTCGCAGTCGTGATCGTTCTCCTCGATCGTGATGCAGCCGGTGTTGAGGATGGCTCCGACGATCAGGATGATCGTCCAGAGCTTCCAGAGGATCAGGATCGTGGTCGAGTTGTCGATCTTCTTCACGAGTAGCTCCTTGTCGAATGTGCGATCGTGTCGTTGTCGTGACTTCAGGGCTCCGACGTCCCACGCGCGATGCGTAGACGCCTGAGGCTGAAGGGGACGACGAGGCGTCCCCTCTATGTAGAACTGTGCGTGTCTGGATGCGTGCCTCGGCTTTCTGACCTCGAGAGTCGTTCAATACTGGCGCCGGCGCTGTAGCGCTGGCTAGAGGCGGACGGCGATCGTGAGGACGACGAGTCCCACGATCATCGCCAGGCTGAGCGGAACGCAGATGCGGGGGTTCAGCCCCGACATCCGCATGTACCGCCCGACGTCGTTCGCCACGAGCTTCATCACTCCTCCACCTCCGCGAGCGCCGCGAGGAGCAGCTCGTCGGCGCGCTCGACCGCCTCGCTGGTGAAGTGGTAGACGCCATCGATCAGGACGGCGACGGAGAGGTTGTTCGTGGCCTCTTGGTCGTACATGCGTTTCTCCTTGAAAGAGCCATCAGCGGGTGATCTGTCAGACAATCGATCCATTCCAGGGCTCCTGGCGGGACGTTCCCGTCACGAGCGCTGGAGTGATCGCCCCGCGGAAGAGTCCGCGGGGGAGGCGAGGATGATGCGGGCCGCTAGATCGCGACCGGCAGGTTCGTGAGCAGCGTGCCCACGTGCGGCGCGATCATCGTCAGCGTGTCCGTGTCCACCTCGAAGCTGAAGTGCTCCACGATGTGGACGATGCTCTTGATACTGCCCTCGCGGAGAGCGATCTCCACGATGGTGTGCACGCCGCGCGCCCTCGTCATGTAGTCGACGACGGGGATGATGGCGTTCAAGAGGGCGACGGCCGCGAGATAGCGCTTGGCGGCAACGAGCGCCTGGACTCTGATGGGAAGGTTCTGCACGGCGGTCTCCTTGGTGAGGGGTGGTTCAGGTCAGGTTGGCGATCACGGCCAGTACCAGAGCGGTGACGCTCATGAGGTACATGGCCGGGGTCACCTTGTAAGGTGCGGGACGTGGCACGTCGGCTCCTTTCGCATCAAATGCGGTATGACAGCAGGATATCACAAAAAGAAGGTTTTGTCAATGGTAAATGACAGAAAATACCACCTTAATTAAGGCTAAAACGGTCAAATAAGGCCAGAAAGAGTCAATAAAACGTGAAACAATCTATGAAACAGCACTACCGCTTTCTTGACAGGTTCTAGACCCCGTGGTAGAGTGCACCGTTGCTTGAGCACCGCGCTCAGCATTCTCGTCACAGCCCGACCGTTTCGGATCCAGTCTCACTTGGTCTATAGGAACTCGCGCTCACGACAAGCATGGAGGTAGCTCATAGGGTACTTCGGGCTCCGGCTCGAACGCTTCTATCAGATACCTTCTTGAGCGCGATTTTCTGCAGACCACTCCGTAAACACTGGAGCTAGAAAAAAACACCCGCTTTCGAGCGGGTGTTTTTGTGTCTCTAGATTTGCGGCGTCGTCGTTGCGGACTCGAGTGGCGGCAACTCCTTAATCGAGCCGTCCTTGCCGAGCGAGATGCGGGGCGCTCCCGCTTTTCCGATCAAGCATTGCTGCTGCCACGGTTTGTAGACGCTGCGGAAATCTTGCGCCTTTGCCGTGCCGTCCGGATAGGTGATGGTGTAGGTGAAGCTCGTGCTGGCGCCGGCGTGCGCCGACTCGAAACATTTTTTGACGCCGTCCGCGAGCGTCGATGTCTCGATCAGCTTCGGCTCCGGCGGCTGCGTCACGTTCCACATCTTGATGGAGCTCTGCTTCTGCACGCGTCCGTCACGCGTTCCCCAAAGTTCGAAGCGCGCGTTGTCACCGCTGATCTTGGTGATCAAGATCGCGTGCGAGCCCGTGTCGTTCACGAACTTGAAGTCGGGCGCGGGGTCGTAGATCGTAGCGTCCGTACCGGCGGGTTCGTAGTAGACGACGCGATACGAATGGTTCTGTCTCTGCGTGACGGGGAGGCCGGATCCCATGACGGCGCGGAACGTCGTTGTACCGATCTGACAGAGTCCGCCGCCGAATTCCGGCACCGTGCGATTGTTCTTGATGACAAGTTCCTGTACGTATCCGCCGGACGCGTCGAACGGTTTCAAATATTCGAGCAGTCCGATCTCCTGTCCGGGTTTGATGATCAATCCGTTGAGTCGCGCGGCGCCGTTCGCGATGTTCGTGCGGCGATTTTTCGGGCTCCCGGCGAACTTCGATGTGCCGTAGCCGAGCAGTTCGCGAATGCCGAGTTCTTCGGCGATCGGATCGGAATCGCGCGATGCGATCGTCGTGACCGCGATCGGGAACATTCCGCTCGGCGACGTTCCGAACTGGTCATCAAAGCGTTTCAAACTCTCTTCGCGATCGAGGCGTTTGCCGAGCGCGCCACCTTCAAAATTCTGCGCGCGCCCATTTTTGTCGACGGTGAAGTGCGTCGGTTTCGGATCGCTTTCAATCGCTTTCGCCGCTTCCTCCAGCAGAGGTTCGATCAAGCCGCGTTTCAACGTGACGCCGAAAGTTCCATCTGTTTTCTTTGTAATATCGAGGTTTTTCGCCACCTCTTTCTGCGACACGGTCCACGAAATGTCATCGTATGCCAAGACGGCGTCGCCGCGGTCGAGCACGGCCTTCGCTTGCGCAACGAGCGCTTCGGCATCCGCTGTCGTGACGGTCGGCGGCTTCACGGTCGATTGGAGATCGACAAGCGCGCCTTGCCAGCGAGCAAGACCGCTCGTGGCTTGAGCGACCGCGTCATCGTAGTTGAACGTGACGCCCGTTGATTCCGGAGCGACGGAGACCGACCAGGCGACGCGCGTCGTCGATGTCGCATCATTCACGAATACGTCCGCTCGATTAATGACGAGCGACGCGTCTTTCGCCGGTTGTTCCAATTCTCCAAATCGCAATACGAGAAGATCGTGCAACGCTTTCGCGTCGACAGTGACCTGCGCGGGCTGGCGTACGTCGGCGAAAAGCGCATGCACGTTCGCTTTGATCAGATTCGCCGCACCGTCGTCGTGTCCGAAGGCGAAAGCGGTATTCACCATGCCATCAAGATCGTAGGTGACGGGGGATTGGGAAGGCGTTGCTACGCTCGCGTCGTTCGCGCGCACCGTCAGCGAACGGTCTTGATAACGGAATTGAAGACCGGCGACGTTGAGCGCGCGCAGCGTGTTCTCGAGACGCCCTTTCGCTTCCGCAGGCGTGAGACCTCCGACGTCGATACCGCCGATTGTCACGTTTGGAAGGATTCTTCCATCCGCGCGCACGACTTGCACGGCAACGAGCCCGGAAATCAGGGTCAGACAAAAAACGCCCGCAAGAACCAGGTGTCTGGGAGAACTCGGCAGGCGCTTTTTGATCTGTTCGAACATTAGATGATGAGTTTTACGGGGATGGCGCGCGCGTGTTGCGCTTTCGGCATGACGATGGTCAGCACCCCGTCCTTGAGCGTCGCTTTTGCCTCTTCGCTTTTGACGTCGCTCGGAAGAATGATTGTTCTCGAAAACTTACCCCAGTAGCATTCGCGGATGAAGTAATCTCCGCGTTCGACGCGCCCTTCGTGCTCGCGTTTGCCCTTGATCGTGAGCATGTCACGATTCAGGAAAATCTCAAGGTCCTGGGGCTCAACTCCGGCAATCGTCGACTTTACGACGATACCGTTGCCCTTTTGGTAGAC
>CAZKMF010000086.1:0-16650 GCA_964553975.1 uncultured Gammaproteobacteria bacterium
GGTTCGGCGGCAAAGTGCAGCTTGGCGAAACAATCGAAGAAGCGGCGCGCCGCGAGTTGCAGGAGGAATGCGGTCTCGAAGCGGAAGCGCTCGAGAAGCGCGGCGTACTCACCTTCGAGATGGCGACATCTGAGGAAATACTGGAGATCCACGTATACGATGTCGTTTCGTATCGCGGTGAGCCGGTCGAGTCCGAAGAAATGCGCCCCGCGTGGTTCCGTCTTACGGATATTCCATTCGATAAGATGTGGCCCGATGATCGTCATTGGTTGCCGCGCTTTCTCGAAGGTCAGCCGGTGCACGGCAAGTTCTATTTTCTTGATAGCGAAACCTTGCTCGATTTTACTCTTCACGAGGAACCAACCTTTGTCGTATGAAAAAGTATCTTTTCGCTTCCGCCGTACTGCTCCTTGTCGGCGCGGGTTGTCAGACGCCCCAACCGGCTCCGCAAACGCCGCCCGCGAACGAGCAGGCTGCACCGCAGCCGCAACCCGAACCGCAGCCTGTCGCCGAGGATCCGGTGTACGGTCCCGCGCACAAAGCGAATCTCATCACCGTCGACGTGCTTCGTCCCGGAGATCTCGTGCAAAGTCCGCTTGTCGTCACGGGCAAGGCTCGTGGGAGTTGGTATTTTGAGGCGAGTTTTCCGGTCACGCTTGTCGACAGCGCGAATCATTTGATCGCGAATGGCGTCGCGCAGGCGCAAGGCGACTGGATGACGACGGATTTCGTACCGTACAAAGTCACGTTGACGTTCGTTCAGCCGGCGACCGCGACCGGTACGCTTATCATGAAGAGGGATAATCCTTCCGGTTTGCCGCAGAACGACGACCAGATGCGTTTGCCCGTCCGTTTTTGATCTGAGCGAAGGACGAAAGGATCCGTATGCCAGAAAACAGTCGCACGCTCTTGGTATACGACGGCGATTGCGAATTCTGTCGGTTCTGGATCGATGATTGGCGCACGCGCACGGGTGCGCGCGTGCAATACGTTACCTCGCAAGAGATTGCCGCGACGTTTCCGGACGTGCCTCGCGAAAAGTACGCGAAGTCCGTCCAGTTGATCGACGAAGACGGGTCGCGGCACGAAGGTGCCGCGGCCGTTTTCCGTTTATTGTCCAAACGCGTTGGTGGCGGTTGGTGGCTGAGGCTCTATGAAGCGCCCGCTGTCGCACCGATTTCTGAATGGGTGTATCGGTGGATCGCACGACATCGGTCGCAGTGCCTCAAGATCGCGCGGTTGCTCTGGGGGCCGCGCATCGCACATTCTCGGTACAATCTGGTCGGACGCATCTTTCTTCAGGCACTCTCCGCAGTGTATTTCATCGCGTTCATTTCGCTTTTGCCGCAACTGCCGGGCCTAGTGGGGGAGCACGGCCTATTGCCGATCGGAACGTTCCTCGAGGCGCTGAAAGCGCGGTATGGCGGCGCTGCGTTCTGGCTCGCGCCGACATTGGCGTGGTTTGGCGCGCATGCCGGAGCGCTGCAATTTATGGCGCTGCTTGGCGCGGGCGCGGCACTGCTTTCGTTCGGTGGCATACTCGTCGCGCCCTGTTTCTTGTTGATGTGGATTTTGTATCTGTCCCTGACGATCGCGGGCCAAGACTTCACGGCTTTTCAAGGAGATGCGCTCTTGCTTGAAGCGGGATTTCTCGCGATCTTTCTCGTGCCGTTCCGTTGCACGAATAAATATCGGTCGCGTGTCGAAGCTTCTTCGTCGGTCGTATGGTTGTACCGTTTTCTCGCGTTTCGCCTGACGTTTTCTTCGGGGATAGCAAAGCTTCTCTCCGGCGATCCTTCGTGGAGGAATCTGAACGCGCTCGCGGAGTATTTTGAAACGCAACCGCTCCCGACCGCCGTGGCTTGGTACGCGCATCAACTTCCGTCCCTCTTGTTGAAATGCGCGACGCTCGTTTCGCTTGGTGTCGAACTTTTCGTACCGTTTCTCTTTTTGATGCCGCGCCGCGCTCGTGCGCTCGGCGCGGCGATCACGATCGTGTTCCAGTTGATGTTGATCGCGACAGGAAATTTCGGGTTCCTCAACTGGCTAACGATCGTGCTGTGCCTGCCGCTGCTCGACGACGCACAGCTCGAGCGTTTATGGCCGCGTTTCAAGAGGCACGGCGATTTCCTGGCGGCGCCGAGCAGCCGATTGCGGCAGCGTGCCTTGAAAGCGCTCTCGGTGATCGTGCTTACGCTCGGACTTACACATCTGCTCTTGGTGTTCACCCGCGTACCGTCGCCGTTGCTCGCGCTCGTCGCCGCCGCGGCGCCGTTTCACGTTTCCAACGACTACGGCCTTTTCTCCGTCATGCCGACGACGCGGCAGGAAATCGTGATTGAAGGGTCTCGAGACGGCTTAGTTTGGAAAGCGTACGCGTTCAAACAGAAACCGGAAGACGTGAAACGTCGACCGAGTCTGATCGCTCCGTTTCAGTCGCGGCTCGATTGGGAAATGCGGTTCGCGTCGATCGGCGGACCGGATGCGCATCCGTGGGTGGCACATCTCATGATCCGCCTGTTGCAAGGAGCAAAACCGGTTCAAGCGCTCCTTGCGTCAAATCCGTTTCCCGACGCGCCGCCGACGTACGTGCGCGCGACGCTCTATATCTACCGTTTCACGACGGCGGAAGAACGCGGGCGCGACGGCGCGTGGTGGCGCCGCGAAATGAAAGCGACGTATCTGCCACCGCTGACCTTGGCAGGAGAGTCATTTTGAACGGCGGTACAGCCCTTTTTGACGCGCTTTTCCCTTCGGCTTTCCGGGGGTATGATGATGCCCATATGCCAACACACCGCGTTGTTATCATGGGGTCCGGAAAACTCGGGAGCGCTTTCGCGAAAACACTCGCCAAGAAACGCGTCAAAATCGACGCGTGGGACGTGTTGCCGGGAAAAGTGCCGAAGCAGCAGCCTCTTGAAAAAATCGTTCCCGGAACCGATGCCGTTTTTCTCTGCCTGCCCTCGTGGTGTTTGCGCGACGCGGCTGAGCGTTTGTCGCCGCTGCTTTCCAAAAAAACATTCGTCGTCTCCGTATCGAAGGGGTTGGAGAAGGGCACGCTTTTGACGGCGGCGGAATTGCTGCATCAGGCGTTGCCTGAAGGCACGCCATTCGTGTTTCTCGGCGGTCCTCTTTTGGCTGACGAGTTGTCGGCGGGGCAGCCGGGCACGGGCGTCGCGGCTTCTGCCGATCCGGCGGCACGCCGAAAAATGGCGGCGCTTTTTTCCGGCACGCGTCTCGCGATTGAACCGACGGACGATGTGGCTGGTACGGTCTGGTCGGCGATTTTGAAAAACGTCTACGCGATCGGCCTCGGCATGACCGAAGGTCTGGGTTGGGGCGCGAACGCGCGCGGTTGGTTCGTCGCTGCGGCTGTACAGGAAGCGGGGGACATTCTCGTTGATTTGGGAGGCCGCCGCGAAACGTTTCATGGCACCGCCGGCGTCGGCGATCTGGTCGCGACCGGATTCAGTCCATATTCAAAAAATCGCACGCTCGGCGAGGCTTGGGCGAAGCACGGGAAAGCGCCGTTCGAAAGCGAAGGTCAGGTCTCCTTGCCACCGCTCTTGAAACTCCTTGGAGCGCGCGCCAAGAAACGGCGCTTGCTTATGGCGCTCAAGGCAACACTCTTGGATGGCAAGACGGCAAAGAAGGCGTTCGAAAGCTTGTTGTAACCGATTGCTCCGTCATACACGGACGCGGGACTTGCCCTGTTCGCCATATCGGACGTTAGGGTGGGAGCATGCCCACCATTCAATTTTTCCAACCCGACGAAGGCCGGCGTTTTGACGGCCCGCTCGATCTCAACGCGCACGTCATTCGGCATCCCGCCTCAACCTTCTTTTTGCGCGTCGGACCGGACGTGCGCGGCGACGCCGACGTGCGTCATGACGATCTGCTCGTCGTCGATCGTTCGGTGACGGCGTTTCCGAACGCGGTGGCCGTGGTCGTGCGGGGAGGCGAATTACGTATTGAACGTTTGCGTCGCTCCGGGGAGGAGGAGACGGAGCTTTGGGGCGTCGTTACCCACGTGATCCGCGCGCTGCCATGAAGGGGCTCTACGGCTTGGTCGACTGCAACAATTTTTTCGTATCGTGCGAGCGGGTCTTCGAACCGAAGCTCGAAGGCAAGCCTGTGGTCGTGCTGTCGTCGAACGACGGTTGTATCGTGGCGCGCTCGAACGAGGCGAAGGCGCTCGGTATCCCCATGGGCGCGCCGATGTTCGAGTGGCGCGACGTCTGCCGCCGAGGAAACGTCATCGCGCTCTCGGGAAACCACGCGCTCTACTCCGATATGTCCGATCGCGTCATGCGCACGATCGCCGAGTTCGTTGAAGAGGTCGAAGTGTATTCGATCGACGAGGCGTTTTTGCGTTTCGGACCGCGCGAGGACGCGGAGGGGACGTGCCGCGCGCTGCGTGAAGCGATCAAGAAGCGCGTCGGTATTCCGGTTTCGATCGGAATTGACGTGACGCGCACGCTCGCGAAGGCGGCGTCAAAGCTCGCGAAGCGGCATGTGGAACTGCAGGGCGTGTTTCCCTTGCACGCGCATCCGCGCAAGGATGCATTACTTGATTCGATCGATGTCGGCGACCTCTGGGGTATTGGGCGCCAATATACTAAAAAGCTGATCGGTTCCGGTGTTTCTTCGGCGCGCGCGTTACGCGATCTGTCCGATGATTGGATTTTGCGGCACTTGGGCTCGTCGGGACTCCGCGTCGCGATGGAACTCCGCGGTACACCGTGTGGAGAGTTTGCGGCGCTGCGCGAGCATCGCAAGAGCATTGTATGCTCGCGTTCGTGCGGTCGACCGATCGTCACGCTCGAGGAACTGAAGGAAGCCGTGGCGACGCACGTCGCTTCGGCTGCCGAAACGCTGCGCGGCGAAGGGCTACGCGCGCGTTTTTTGACCGTCTTCGTCGGCGTACGCAAGCAAGGCTACGGCATGCCGTACCCGTCGGGACGCTCGGTCATGCTCGATACATCGACGAATGATACGCCGGAACTCATCCGCGCCGCGCACGCGCTACTTGGCGCGCTGCACCAGGACGGTATGGCCTATAAAAAAGTCGGCGTGCGGCTGACGGATTTTTCCGGCGAGGAAGCGCATCAACTCCGCGTATTTGGCGGAGGGGAGCCAGACCCGAAACGCCGCGCGGCCTGGGCGGCGCTCGACACGATCAACGCGGAGTGGGGGACGGGGACGGTGAAATTCGCCGCCGAAGGAGTGGCGCGCGATTGGAAACCGAAGGCGGAACGTCGTTCTCCGCGCTACACGACGCGCTGGGACGAATTAAAAGTCGTGCGACCGTAACGAAACCGTTTGACGTATGATCGTTTCAAGAGTACGAAGTGTGCACGGAGGTCCTTTATGCCGACCAAGATCCTGATCGTCGAAGACAGCCCCGCGCACCTCCGCGGATACCGCGACATGTTCGCGGATACGGAGATGCAGCTTCTGCTTGCCGAAACGATGATGGAAGGTCTGGATGCGGCGAAAGCGAATCCGGACGTCGCCGCCATCTTCGTCGACGGCATGCTGCCGCGCGCGAGAGGCGAGTCTCCGGAACCGCGCTCCGGCGCCGAGTGCGGCGGAGCAGTCCTTGTCTACTGGCTGCGCAAGCACTGCCGATATCAGGGGCCGATCATCGCGTGTTCGAGTTCAAGCGTCTGCAACCGGCAAATGCAGTCGGCGGGCGCGAACGAGAGCTGCGAAAAGGGGCTCGCGATCCTGCATCGGGCCGAAACGTTGTCGCGGCAGCCTTGAAAGGCCGCCGCTTTTTTGTTTGATCGGAATGCTTCGTTCGTGCGACAATAGGCGCATGAAACGCACAATCTATCTCGTCGCCTTTACGATCTTCGGCGTCTTGCTGCAGTTCCTCGCGCACGCGCTGATCGAGATGGGCGTCATCTCACTCTTGCTTCGCGATTTCAACCGCTACGGCCTCGGTCTCACGTGGGCGCAGTGGTTCGCCGTCCATCAGACGCTGAGTTTCGCGTTTTTGATCGCCGGCGTCGTCTTCGGCTATCGCGCCGGTCTTTATTGGTGGAACGCGATTTACGTCCAAAAACGTTTCGGCTGGCCGCCGAGATGGAAGCGATCATCGTAATTTTTTCTATGCGGAAATTTTTTGTACTCGTCTCACTTGTCGCGCTTCTCGGCGCTGGTTGCGTGAAGGAAGAAAAAACGATCACGTCTTTCGCTGAATGTGCGGCGGCCGGAAATCCGGTCATGGAATCGTATCCGCGCCAGTGTCGTTCCGGCGGCAAGACCTTCGTCGAAGAACTGCCGAATCCCGTCGGTGGAGGGCTTGCGACGATTGTGCAGTTGGGCGAGACGTTCACGCTCGATGTCGGAAAATTCCGCGCGGTACAGGGTGGTTTGCGCGTGACGTTGCTCGAGGTAGGTGATTCCCGCTGCAAGCCGGGTCTACAGTGCATTTGGGCCGGCGAGCTTGCTCCAAAATTCCGAATCGAAGGTCCGGAAGACACAGCTCCTGAACAGGAGCTGAACCTCGGTACCGTGCGCGTCAAGAAAGCCGATGTTTCCGGTTTCCATTTTGAATTAAAAGACGCGACGGAGTCCTCAGCGACCATCGTTATCACGAGGTAGGTATGTCGTTTGATGATTTCCTCTTTTACTTGCCGGGCTACGCTTCAATCCCGCTTCTCGCCGCCGGCGCGCTCGCGGCTTGGCTTGCGTGGCGCTTACTTGCGAAAAGAAAGACGGTCTCGAAAAAAAACGAGCCTGTGGAAAAGTCACAAAAAATGTGATATACTAAGCTTTGTCTAAGCGTATTTACGCTTTCTATCTACCTATCGGTATGATGAATGGCAAAGGCATGTGCCCCTTGCACAAAGCGGCCGGGGTTCTCGTGATCGTCGGCGCGCTCAACTGGGGTTTGGTCGGTGTCGCGAAGTTCAACTTGGTCATGGCGTTGCTTGGTGCCTGGCCGATGGTTGAGCGCATCGTGTATGTGTTGGTCGGCCTCGCGGCGCTCGCGATGCTTACCGCCTGCAAGTGCTGCATGAAGGGCTGCAAGTGCGGCGACCAGAAGTGCGGACACTGCGGTATGGACGAGAAGAAGCCCGCGATGGGCGGTCAGCAGATGTAAAATCCGAAAACCGATCCCTGGACAAGGGATCGGTTTTTTGATATGACAAGCCACACACGCGAAAGGGGAACGCATGAAGGTCCTTCAATGCAAGGGTTCGTTCAGGAGTGTCGGATGCGAGGTTGGCAGAGCGAGTCGCACGGCGATTCCCGCCCTGCACGACCGTGTCGTCGCCTACCTGCTTGAGTACACGACCGTCGGCAGTCTTCGCCAGATGAGCGAGATTGCGGATCGGTACGCGCAGAGCACGCAGAAGTACTGGTCTCCCGCCTTCGAGTATCTGTACGGCTTGGCTGAAGGCGCGGGCGTGCCGTTCGACACGATCGCGCTGATCGCCTTTTCCGAGGAGATTGCTTCGGAGTTCGAGGCGGCGCCGTCCAAGTGCTCCACGTTCGTCGTCTGGACCTCAAGCGGCCACATCCTCGGACACAACGAGGATTACGAGCCGCACTACTTTGGCGAGATGATCCTGCTCGACGCCACGTTCGACGGTTTCGGGCGCGTGGTCGGCCTGACCTATCCCGGCATGCTGCCGAACTTGGCCGGTTCGTTGAACGCCCACGGACTCGCGATCACGAACAACTCGTTCTGGGTGGCGGCGTGTCCGGGTTACTCCAAGCAAGCCCAGCACTTCCGCGCCTCGCTGCTGCCGGACATGGATACAGCTGTGCAGATTCTTTCCGAGCAGTCGATCGCGCTCTCGACGCACTACACGGTCGCGCACGGGCCGTCGTACGAAGCGGTGTCTCTCGAGGTGTCGAACCCCGTGCGAGCCGACGGTTACGTCGCTCTGCGGCAGATCGAGCGGGACGAGCTGTCGGCGTTCTGTCACACGAACCATGTGCTCGAACTGACGCTCCGCGAACCCGATCCGGCCGTGGTCGCCAAGAACCACAGCTTGGATCGATTGGCGAAGCTGAAAGCGCTGCCTGTTGCGCGGTATCCGCGAACGCCTGAAGAGATGCTCGACCTGCTCTCCGTCAACGACGGTGTGCTGCACCGGACCCCGGCCCAGAACCCGACGAGCGTTACCCTGGCAACGGTGGTGATCCGTCCCGCAACCGGCGAGTTCCTGGTCCGCGACGCGGATCCGAACGAGGTCAATCGGGACCACCGTTTCATCGTCTCGAAAAACCCGCTCAACTGAGCGGGTCGTTTTTTATATCCGATTACTTCGAGAATTTGGAGACGAGATATGCTGAAATCTTCCTCGCGGTCGTTTCGCTCGGCGCTGTTACGGTAATCACGCGTTTTTTCGCGGCGATATAGGCGCGCACTTGCAGGCGGCCGCCGATTTTGACGAATTGCATTTTCGTTTCTGTGACCCAACTCGGTACGGATGACGTTTCGGCGGCGTAGACGGCAATGAGGTCGGAGCAATCCGTGCAATCCAATTTCGCATCGGCGGCCGAAAGTTTTTCCGGGGTGCGGAAATAGGCGACGGGAGGTCGGAAGCGATCATGATCCGGCGGGACTGCGACGGCTTTTTGCACGCCGGCAGCCGCGAGATCGTCGACGGTGATCGGTAAAGAGGCCGGCGCGGCCGAAGTGGCGGCGGCAACGGTGGCGAAGATAAGCGGCAAGAGGAGGCTCGCGGTTTTCTTCATACGTGAACCAGTATACACTGAATGGGACTATGACGAAGTGGTGGAAAAAACTCGGGCCGGGACTCATCACCGGCGCTTCCGACGACGATCCTTCCGGTATCGCAACGTATTCGCTTGCCGGCGCTCAGGCGGGTTACCACTTGCTGTGGATGTCGCTTTACACGGTGCCGCTCATGGTGGCGATCCAAGAGATGTGCGCGCGGATTGGTCTCGTGGCGGGCGAAGGATTGGCCGGCACGATTCGTCGTCACTACGGACGCGCCTTGCTTCTGCCTGTCGCGATTCTTTTGATCGGGGCGAACACGTTGAACATCGGCGCTGACCTGCGCGGCATGTCTTCTTCGGCGGCGTTGGTCCTGCCTGTGCCGGAATGGTGTCTTTCGGCCATCTTCGCGGCGACGATCGTATTGCTCATGATCTATTTTCCGTATTGGAAGATCGCCCGCGTCCTCAAGTGGCTGACGCTTTCGCTTTTGACGTACATCGCCGCGGCGTTCGTCATGCATCAAGACTGGGCACAGATCGTCGTATCGACCCTCGTGCCGCATTTCCACGATTTGAAAGCGGACGCGCCGATCGCTGTCGCTGTGCTCGGCACGACGATTTCCCCATACCTTTTTTTCTGGATGGCGTCGGAAGAAGTGGAAGAGCGTAATGCGCAGACGATGCGCCACGGTTCATACGAAGTGAGCAACAAGACCTTGAAACACATGCGTGACGACGTACGTTGGGGCATGGGTTTTTCGAACCTGATCATGTTCTTCATCATCGCCACGTCGGCTTCGGCCTTTTTCGGCAAGGGGCTCAGCGAATTTTCTTCCGTGGCGGAGGTTGCGATGGCGCTCAAGCCGCTCGCGGGCAACGCGGCTTTTCTGCTTTTTGCGCTCGGCGTGGTCGGTACCGGTTTCTTGGCGATTCCGGTCTTGGCCGGTTCTTCCGCCTATGTGCTCGCGGAATCGTTCGGCGTAGGCGTTGGTTTGTCGAAACGGATGCGCGACGCGAAGGCATTCTATTGGGTGATCATCCTCTCTGGCCTCGGAGGTTTCCTTATCTCCCTCACGGGTTACGGCGCGGTCTATCTCTTGTACGCGACAGCGATCGTCTATGGCGCGATCTCGCCGTTCTTGATCGCGGTCGTCTTGCATATCGCTAACAACCGCAAGATCATGGGATCGCACGTGAACGGCCTTGTCGCCAATCTGCTTGGCGCCGTGACGCTCACGGTTATGACGGCGGCGGTCGGACTTCTGCTTACTACTCTTTTCGCATGAAACTCCATTTTTTCGGCGCGGCGCGCGAAGTGACCGGTACGTGCTACTTGCTTGAAACCGGCAGTCACAAAATTTTAATCGACTGCGGTATCTTTCAAGGCGAAGATGGCGACGCCAAACGCAACTCGCTGCCGTTTCCGTTCGAGCCCGCTTCGATTGACGCGGTCTTTCTGACGCATCCGCACATGGATCATGTCGGGCGCGTGCCGCTCCTTGTGAAGCGTGGCTATCGCGGACCGATCTTTTCCACGTTCCCGACAGCCGAGCTCAGCAAGCTGCTGTGGAACGACATGTTGTCGGTCATGCTCGATACGCAGAAGCGCGAGCATATTCCGGCGCTGTACGAAGAGGTCGATGTGATCAAAGCAGGGGAGCGGCTCATGCCGGTCGAATACGAACAAGCGACGGAAATCTGCGCGGGAGCGATCAAGGTGAAATTCCACGACGCCGGACACGTCCTCGGTTCGTCGTTCATCGAATTCGAAGCCGAGGGACGCACCGTCGTTTTCTCCGGCGACCTCGGCAACGACGATGTGCCGATCTTGCGACCGACGACCGCTTTGCCGGCGTGCGACGTGCTCGTGATCGAATCGACGTATGGCGATCGCTTGCACGAAGACCTGCAAACGCGTCGTACGATCCTGCGCGATCTGGTCAAAGAGACGGTCGAGAAAAAAGGCGTCTTGATGATTCCAACGTTCGCGATCGAACGCACGCAGGAGATCATGCTGACACTGCATCGCCTGGCCGAGAGCGGCGAGATTCCGCGTGTGCCAATTTTCCTCGACAGCCCGCTGGCGATCGAAGCGACGCATGTCTACGAAGAATACGGGCGCTATTTTAACGAGAACGCTAAATCGGAAATGCTCTCCGGTCACGATTTGTTTTCGTTGCCGGGTTTCGTCGCAACGAAGACGTCGGACATGTCCAAAAAAATCAACGACGTCGTCGCACCGAAAGTCATTCTCGCCGGATCTGGCATGATGACGGGCGGGCGCATCCTGCATCACCTCATCCGTTACCTGCCCGATCCGCATTCGACGCTCATGATCGTCGGCTACCAAGCGCACGGCACGGTCGGGCGCCGATTGTACGAAGGCGCGAAGACGGTGCGCATTCACGGACAGGACGTGCATGTGAACGCGACCGTGACGTCCGTCGGGGCTTGGAGTGCGCATGCCGACCAGGCCAAGCTCCTCCGCTGGATCCAAAGTGGTCCGAAAAAACCGGAAGTCGTGCTGATCACGCACGGCGAAGAAAACGCAGCCGAAACTTTGGAGCGTAAGTTGAAGCGAGATTTGCGTATCGACACCTACGTGCCGTTCCCGGGGCAGATGTTCAATCTCCATACCTAGACGTGGAAAAAGACCGCCCGATACGGGCGGTTTTTTTGTTTCTGCAATTTTGCAGCGTTTGAGCCTAAATGAAGCAATTTAAGGCTAAAATACTGTCATAAAACCTTGACAAAACTGGGTAAATGTGCTAGACTGTCCGCATCGTTGTACTGGCACATCCTTCTGCAAATCCGGAGCATTTCGATGAAGAACCTGTTCGTTTCCGCCATCCTCGCCGCCGTCCTCCTCACCGCCAAGACCGCCTCGGCCGAGCGTACCTACGAGAAGAAGACCAACGTCGTCCGCCTCGTCGTCAAGACGAAGTCGGGCTACGAGCTGTTCTTCTGCGAGTGGGCCAAGCCGGTCACCACGCTCGTCAAGACGTGCAACGGGGTTCCGACCCACGAGTGCGTCTACCTGATCAAGGGGAAGAGGGAGATCTTCCTCTACCGCTACGAAGCTGCCGAGCTCACGTTCCCGCTCTACAAGTTCGAGTACCCGATCGTCGCCAACAACTGATCGCGCCGCGCCGCGGTCCTCAGCACGTCGAGCCCTCCCGCTCGACGTCCCACCAAAGGTTCTGAAGAAATTCGGAAACTCCGGCGGGGAATCCAACAAGGCGTATCGTGCGCACCTGCCCCGGCCTCTCCGCTTTTTCACCTACAGGAGGTCCCATGCCGAAGCAAGAATCTTGGGGACTTTACTTCGTTCAAGTCCTGTTCCTGTTCGTGCTCATGCTGCCGCTGGCCAAGAACTTCTACGCAGTCGTGGGTCCGTGGGGACTGGCTGTCTGGATTCTTACCCTGATCAGCTTGGCAGCGATCGTGGTCTACATCGATTCTCGGTCTTCCAAGCCGCGGTCGAAGCGCTTCCCCCGTGGCCACCCGTGGCGCCTCTAGGGGATTGGCTCACCTCAAACCACGCTTCTTAGAACGTCGAGCCCTCCCGCTCGACGTCCCACCAAAGCTTCCGAGCTTCTCGGAATCTCCGGCGGGAACGTTCCCGGATCGTAAACTCATTGCCAGCGAGGTTCGTCATGTTCGAGTCTTTCGGTGACGGTGATGCCTTCTCGTTCCATGCAACCAAGGGGGTGTCGATGCCGCAGTTCAAGCTCACGCGGTCCGTTCTGCCCGCCCAGGGCATGTCGTTCTTCGTGAAGCTCAGTCTCATCTTGATGGCACTGATCGCGTTCGGCGTCATGGCCATCTACTACGACGGCGTGACCTACAACGCCGGGTACCGGGACGGCATGGCGGCGCAGCGCGGCATCGACGACAGCTTGATCTTGTCCTACAAGAACAAGCTCGATACCCGCAGCCAGGACTTCAAGCAGCGCGCCCAGGCGGCCATCACGTTCTCGCTCCTGGATCTGTCGCGGAACGAGTCCGTCCGCGCCAAGCCGGTCTTCGGCCCGCGCGACGCCTACCCCTGCAAGTCTCCCAGGAACAAGCGGCTCCGCAAGGACCTCCGCAACTGGGGCTACTGCTACCGGGACGGCTACTGGGGCAGGCGCTGATGCTCGGTCTCCTCTTCCTCGCCGCGATCATCGGCTACCTCTGCATCATTCCCCAGCCTGAGACCCGGGTCATCGTCATGATCCAGGTCCAGCAGGTGGTGATCGAGGTTCAGCCGCTGCCCGCCGCGCGCGTCCACAAGAACGGCCGAGCCTACGCGCTCGCCGCCTCCGAGGACCCGCCCGATCGCGTGATCGACATCGTCGCGTGATCGTCACTCCGCCGTCCCCGCCCTGCCTCAGGTGCGGGTTTTCTTTTTTTATCCGGCAGCCTTGACATTTCCCCCAAGTCCTGATAGCCTCAGCACCGTCCTTGCACAATCTGTTTTTCCGCTTTCGTAAGCGGAAATGGAGGTACACCGATGCGTACGACGACCGCGCTCTGGCTCATGTTGGTTCTCTTGCTCGCTGTCGGCGCTTGCGCCGGCCGTCCGCACGTGCAGTACGCCCCGCGGCCGATCACGCCTCTCGCGGCGCCGACGGATGTTCCCGACCAGACGGTCCAGAACGTTCCCGAGGTCGCTACGGTGACGATCACGCCCGAGGCGCCCGCGACGTTGCCTGTGACCAAGGCCAAGACGGCCAAGGTCTCGGCGCCGCGTCGCGCGACGAAGATGTTGATCGACGAGGCGAAGAAGCCTACCGAGATCGCCGTCATGCTCGCGAACTTCGACTTCGACATCAGCGGCACCTTGCGGCGTTACCGCCTCGAGGCGCAGCGCCGGCTCGACGCCGAGGTACACCGCATGTTCGCCGATCACGACGCGTTGATGCGTCGGGTGACCGTGCGATCGTCCTACGTGGACGTTCCCGACTCGCTGGCCGATAGCGCCGCGTTCGCCGCGGCGCTGCAGATCGATCCTCGGCGCTTCCGTGCTCTGGATCGCGCGCAGTCCCGCGAGCTCACGACGTTGCTCCGCAACCTCGATCGCGAGAACACTCGTCGCGACAACGCACGGCGCGCCAATCGCTTGGCGAAGGCCAAGACGACGCGCGCCGAACAGATCGCCGCACAGGAGATGGCGCTTCAACGCGCCGTCGACCACGCTACATCGCAGAAGCACGCGGCGGTTCAACCCGAATCGCCGACCGCTAAGACCGCCCCCACCGCGCCTTCGCCGGATGCGGTTTCACCCAGCGACAACGCGTCTCCGATGCGTCTCGATCCTTCTCGCGTGCTCGACCCGAGCGCGCTCGCTCCCGCGGAAAGTCCGTACAAGGGCTACATCGTCGTCGGTATGCTCGGATGCCTCCTCGGCATCGGTATCGGCGTGCTGATCGCGCGTCGACGTCCCACTTCGTTCGATTTCGACATCGTCCCCGACGATGTCGCTCCCGCTCGTCCGCCGATCGCGATCGAAGAGATCGCACCCCTCGATCTTTCGCCTGCCGCGCCTCTCGCGGTTCCGCAACCCGTGCCCGAGCAGCTCGCTGCCGGTTCCGGCAACAACATCAAGTCGTCCGGTGATCCCAACGGCACGCACGTCGCCGGTGAGCTCAAGATTCGCGAACTGCCTGCTCCCAAGCAGGACTCCGACCCGTCGATCCTGTACGAGAACTGACTCGTACTCCGCACCCCGCACACAGCCGCCTCTCTGAGGCGGTTTCTTTGTATCTTTTTTGACACGTTCGCCATCTCATTCCTTAAGCTGGTATTGTTGACAGAACCCTTTATTAGCGGTACTTTGCCTTCTTATTCGACCTGCATGGACTTCAAGCTCACGGCCCCCTACGTTCCCGCCGGAGACCAACCGCAAGCTATTGAAAAGCTTGTGGCAGGTTTGGCGTCCGGCAAGGCAATGCAGACGCTCTTGGGCGTGACGGGTTCGGGCAAAACGTACACGGTTGCGAACGTCATTCAGCGCGTGCAGAAGCCGACGCTTATCTTGGCTCATAACAAGACGCTGGCCGCCCAGCTCTGCAACGAGTTCCGCGAATTCTTTCCGGAAAACGCCGTTGAGTATTTCGTTTCCTATTACGACTACTATCAGCCGGAGGCCTACGTGCCATCGAGCGACACGTACATCGAAAAGGAAGCGATGATCAACCAGGAAATCGATCGCCTGCGCCACGCTTCGACGCAAGCGCTGCTCACGCGCAAGGACGTCATTATCGTCGCTTCCGTTTCCTGTATTTACGGTTTGGGCGCGCCGGAGGAATACGAAAAGACAGTCTTGCATTTCAAAACGGGGGAGCGCATCACGCGCGAAGAAGTGCTCAAGCGCTTCATTGCCATGCAGTTCGAGCGCACGACCGCCGATCTGACGCGTGGTCATTTCCGCGTGCGCGGCGAAACGGGGGAAGTCATGCCGGTCAATGAAGAGATGATCTATCGCATCGAAACCGGTCTCGGTGAGATCACCGGCATTTACAAGATCGATCCGGTCACCCGCAAACGCGCCGAGCGCGTCGAGGATGTTTGGATTTTCCCGGCCAAACATTTCATCACCAATGTTGACGATCGCGCACGCGCCTTGGCTTCAATCGAAAAAGAATTAAAAGCGCAGCTTGAGAAGTTCCGTAAGGAAGGAAAATTGCTCGAAGCCGAGCGTCTCGAACGCCGCACGCGCTTCGATATGGCGATGATGCGCGAAGTCGGCTACTGCCACGGCATCGAAAACTATTCGCAGGTGCTCTCCGGCCGTCCGCCAGGCACGCCGCCGGACACGCTCTTGTCGTACTTCCCGAAAGATTTCCTCTTGGTGATCGACGAGTCGCACGTAACGATTCCTCAAATCGGTGGCATGTCGGCCGGCGACGCGGCGCGTAAGAAGACGTTGATCGAATACGGTTTCCGTTTGCCGAGCGCCGCCGACAACCGCCCGCTCGCCATGAAGGAATTCGAGGCACGCATGCCGCAGACGCTTTTTGTTTCGGCAACGCCTGGCGTCTACGAGGCGGAACATTCTTCGCAAATCGTGGAGCAAATCATCCGCCCGACGGGTTTGGTCGATCCGGAAATCATCGTGAAGCCGGTAACGGAAGATACGAAGTCTGGCTACAAGGGCCAGATCGAAGATTTGATCGAGCGCATCAAGGATCGCATTAAAAAAGACGAACGCGTCATGGCGACGACTCTCACCAAAAAAATAGCCGAGGATCTGACGTCATACCTTGAAACGCTGAAGGTCAAGGTGAAGTACATCCACTCCGACGTGGAAACGCTCGACCGTATCAAGATTCTTCATGAATTCCGCCGCGGCGTTTTCGATGTTTTGATCGGCGTTAACTTGCTGCGCGAAGGCCTCGACCTGCCTGAAGTTTCGCTTGTGGCGATTCTCGATGCCGACAAAGAAGGTTTCCTCCGTTCGGAAACGTCGCTGATCCAAACGATCGGCCGCGCGGCCCGTAACGTCGGCGGCCAGGTCGTGCTCTACGCCGACAACGACACAGGCTCGCTTACGCGCGCCATCAAAGAAACGAACCGCCGCCGCGAACGGCAGCTGGCGTACAACAAGGAACACAACATTACGCCGAAGACGATCAAGAAGTCGCTGACCTCGATGTTCACCGAGATCGAGAAGGCACGCGAAAAGGCGGCCAAGAAGAATCTTGAACTGGAGGCCAAGGCGGAAAAACGGCCGCTCGAAGAAGTATTGAAGGAAAAAGAAGCGCAGATGCGCGAAGCCGCAAAATCCCTTGAGTTCGAACTGGCGGCGCTCTTGCGCGACGAGATCCACGCGCTCAAAAAGAAACAAGCCGAGGCTGAAAAAGCACTCAAGGTCACGAAGCGCGGCAAGCAGCCGTAATCACCAGCACCATGCAAGAAAACATCGTTATCAAAGGCGCGCGCGAGCACAACCTGAAGAAC
>CAZKMF010000087.1:0-6796 GCA_964553975.1 uncultured Gammaproteobacteria bacterium
GAAGAACGTGGCGATACCGACCAGGAGCGGCGTCAGCGTGTGGTTCATCTTCGAGACGCTGAACGCGTGTTTCGAAAGAAACTTCGGCATGGCTGGCTGCAGCCGTTTCGCGCCGTCGAACACATCGAGCAAGTTTACGCCGAGCAAGAGCATCACCGCTCCGATCACGAGGCTCAAGACGAGCGTCGCGAACCCGTTCAATTGGAACGCGGAGCCGAGCGCGCCGAGCGCGCCACCAAGCAGGAAGAAGGACACAAGCCGTCCGCCGTGGAACAAGAGTTGCGGACGCACCTTCTCGCCCTCTTTCGCGAACGTCGCCGACATCGAAAGCACCAAACCGCCGACGACGGCCATGCAGGTCGAAAGCGACGCGATGACGCCGACGACGAACGCCGTTCCGAACGTCACGCGACTCGACGACACGAGGTTTACAAGACCGATCTTCTGCAATCCGACGAAGAGCGCGATAAACGCCAGCGTGAACGGTACGGCGAGTTTGAAGTCGCTCCACGACTTCTCACGCACAGCTTTTTCAACAGAGAGCGTGTAGCCATGTGTTACGAGAACGGACGTCAGTTCCTCCGCGATCATTTCCGGTGTTTTCTCACCGAAGCTTCCCGTCACTTCGACGGAGTGCGTTTTCAGACTCGATTTGGCGCTCGTGATACCCGGAACGTCGAGCAGCTCGCTTTCGGTCATCAGAATGCAAGCATTGCAGTGCATGCCGGACACGTGGAACGTGTAGGTTTTTTGAGAGTCCATAGCGTCTAGAGTTTCTTGGCTTTGAGCCGCAGCGAGTTGCCAACGACGGAGACGCTCGAGAAGGCCATGGCGAGGCCGGCGAACGCGGGATTCAAGAGCCAACCGAAGACCGGATAGAACGCGCCCGCCGCGAGCGGAATGCCGACGACGTTATAGGCGAAGGCCCAGAAAAGGTTCTGCTTAATGCCGCGCATGGTCAGCTTCGAGAGACGCACCGCTTTCACGACCTTGGAGATGTCGCCGTGCAAGAGCGTGATACCGGCCGATTCGATCGCTACGTCCGTACCGGTCGCCATGGCGATTCCGACATCGGCTTGAGCGAGCGCCGGCGCGTCGTTAACGCCGTCTCCGGCCATGGCGACAATTTTTCCGGCAGCTTGAAGTTCTTTAATCTTCATCAATTTCGTTTCCGGCAGCGCTTCCGCGACGACGTCATCGATACCCGCCAGCTTGGCGATATGCGAGGCCGTGTTGCGATCGTCTCCCGTCATCATGACCACCTTGATACCGAGCGCATGCAAGCGCTTTACCGCTTCCGCCGCTTCCGGCTTGATGGCGTCCGCCACGAGAATGACGGCCAGGACGCGTTCTTTCGTTGCCAGCACGATCGGCGTCTTGCCCTCGCTGGTTTCCTTCGCCAGCGCTTCGACATCAAAACGGAGACCGAGCGATGCGATCAGTTTCGCGTTACCCGCGTAGTACGCCGTACCCGCAACCGTGCCTTGAAGCCCTTGACCCTTGATACCTTCGAAAGATTCGACCGGCGAGAGCGACAAACCCTTTGTCTTCGCGTAGGTCACGATCGCGTGCGCCAGCGGATGCTCGGATTTTTCTTCGAGTGAGGCGAGGATGGCGATAAGTTCGTTTTCGCTCTTGTCGGAAAAGTTTTTGATGGAGACGAGTTCTGGCTTGCCTTTGGTGATCGTACCTGTCTTGTCGACGACCAGTACGTCGATCGTGTGCAGTTTTTCGAGCGTCGCGGCGTCCTTGATCAAGATACCGTCTTTCGCGCCCTTACCCACGCCGACAATAATCGCGGTCGGCGTAGCGAGTCCGAGCGCGCACGGACAGGCGATAACGAGCACACCAACGAACGAAACGAGACCGTTCGAAAGCGCCTGAGAAAAGCCGAGAGAGCCCGTTCCGACGAGTAGCCAAGCGGCGAGCGTGGCGAAAGCGATGACGAGCACGGTCGGCACGAACACTGACGAGATCTTGTCCGCCAGGGCTTGAATCGGCGCGCGGCTTCCCTGCGCGTCCTCGACCATCTTAATGATGCGAGAAAGCATCGTGTCCGCTCCAACCTTCGTCGCTTTGAACGTAAAGGCGCCCGTCGTGTTCATCGTCCCGGAGACGACGGCATCACCCGCTTCTTTTTTGACCGGCATCGGCTCCCCCGTCACAACCGACTCATCGACGTACGAAGCGCCTTCCACAACCACGCCATCGACCGGAATGCGACCTGCCGGCTTGATGATGATGAGATCATGCACAACGACCTGATCGATCGAGACCTCCTGTTCTTTACCATCGCGCACCACGAGCGCCGTTTTCGCTTGAAGCGTGAGCAGTTTTTCGATCGCGTCGCCCGTTTTGAGTTTCGAACGCGCTTCCAGGAATTTGCCAAGCGCAATGAAGGCGATGACGACGATGGTAACGTCGTAATAGGTATGTTCCGTGTTAATGAACGGCTTCAGCGCGTCTTCGAAGGCGCTGACGATAAAGCTGTAGACATAGGCCGCCGTCGTGCCGATGCCGATCAGCGTATCCATGTTCGCTTTGCCGTAGCGCAGGAAACGATAGAAGCCGAGCAGGTACGGCTTGCCGACGACGAACAGCGCGTACGTCGCCATGAGAGGCAGCAGGTGATGGAAGAATTCTTTCCAAACGTACGGCATCTCGGCGATGCGGCCGAACTGAGCGAGTATGTCCCAACCCATGACGAAGACGCTGATCACGGCGAGCGGCATGATCGAAATAACGTTCGTCTTCATCGCCGCCACTTCCATCATCTTCGCGTGCTTCGATTGGCCCATGCCGGTATGCGCCGAATGATCCTCGCCCATCATGAGCGTGTACCCGAGCGGTTCAATTTTTTTCGACAGCTGTTCGGGACTGACCTTGTCGGCATCGTACGTCAGCTTAGCCTTCTCTGTGCCGTAATTCACTTCCGCCGAGCGCACACCCTCCGTTTTCTTGAATGTCTTTTCGATAATGCCGGCGCACGAAGCGCAGTGCATGCCTTTGATGGCGTATGTCGATGTCTTGTCCATATCAATTTCAAGTAAATGAAAACCGAACAAGCCGCGCGCGACGCGGCCGGTCCGGTTTCAATTCCTCAAAACGATCGTCGACAACTGTGCGTGACGTAAAAATTTGCCGATCCCCTCTCCCCAACGAGAAAAAACAGAAGCGAACGGAGTGAACGCTAAAGACGGCGTCGCAATGCGCCAAAGCGCAAACAACACGAGCGCGACTACCGCGAACGATACCGGAACCGAAGCGAGCGGCGAAGCTTGATCGATACAGGAGTTCAAACAGTTTGCCGTATCCGTGGCGTGCCCCATCGGCTCGCAGGACGCGTTCATGCACATGCCCTGCCCGACGGTCAGGCTTTGGCTCTCCATGCCGAAAAACGCCATTCCAGCGAACGTAACGCTCAGAAAGACGGCCGCGACGATCAAGAGCTTGCTCAGGAGCTTGTGCATACTTCAAAAACACCATACCACGACTTTCGCCTGATGTTAAGGGTGATATCAACGAAAAACCGCCCCTTTCGGGGGCGATTTTTACTTGGTCTCTTTGTGGACCGTGTGCTTTTTGTCCCACGCGCAGTGCTTCTTGAGCTCAATACGAGCCTTCAGCTTCTTCTTGTTCTTGTGGGAGTGGTAGTTTGTGCGCTTGCACTCGGTGCACTCGAGTTTGATGAGGTTGTCCTGAGACATAGCGACTGCGGTGAATGATAGGGGTAGAGTACGTGGAAACGGTTCCGCCGTCAAGAGTGCCGGCGGTTACCCACCCAAAGCCCTGGCAAAGGGGTGGAGCCACCTCTGGGACTCGAACCCAGGACCGCCAGTTTACAAAACTGGTGCTCTACCAGCTGAGCTAAGGTGGCAACGGCCGTTTTATACCGGTTTTCTGGCAGGACGCAGCGCTCCACTCCCGTGAAACGCTATGCCCTGGTGGGCAGTCAAGGATTCGAACCTTGGAAGGCACAAGGCCAGCAGATTTACAGTCTGCCCTCGTTGACCGCTTGAGTAACTGCCCGTGGAGCCGACGACCGGGATCGAACCGGTGACCTTGTCCTTACCATGGACACGCTCTACCAACTGAGCTACGTCGGCCTTTAATTTTCAGGACTTTTCAACCATTTCCGCGATCCGTTCGCGGAAATCCTCGAGTTTGGCGTTCTCGGGATTGACCTCCGTTAAGGCCTTCAGGGCCTCGCGCGCCGCATCGGCGTCGCCTACGAGTATACTCGCCTCCAAAAAATAATCAAGATACTTGGGATGATGCGGTTCGGCCTGAAGCGCGACACGGAACTGCTCAAGCGCCTTACGGCCGTCTCCTGCCGCCAAGTACACCCGGCCCAACTCGGCGTGATATGCCGTCGCGTTCGCCGCCAGTTCGATCGAACGAAGATACCGCGCTTCGGCTTCCTGAAAATTACCTCGCGTGGCTTCGATTTGTCCAAGACGTCCGAGCGCACGATCATCGTCCGCGTGCAAGCGAAGCAAGAATTCAAGAATCTCCGCCGCTTGATCAGGCAGTTTTTGTGCCAAATAAAGCTCGGCCAGGCCGCGGTAGGCTTCGATATTCTTCGCGTCGGCTTTGAGCGCTTCGATATAAAGCTTTTCTGCTTCGTCGTACCGCTCCTCGTTACGAGCGCTGTCGGCACGATCGAGCAGTTGGAGCACGCGCTCAACAACCTTTGCCTGCTCGTCCGGAGTGCTCGGTCGGCGCGCACGGCCATCCATACGCGACTCCATCCCCTTCAACGTGTCCTGCGCCCGCTCGAACCAATTCTTCACCCGCGTCGAGGCTGCGTTGGCGGCGTCCGACGTCTTGTGGGAAAGCTGACCGAGCGAACGGTCAAACCGATCCTTCATGATGCGCGATTTCACCTCCGCGTGCCGCTCCTTCGCAAGCGTCGAAAGATCGATCAGCTTGAGCTGAGGAAATTTCTTGATGAGCACGCCGTAGATCAACGCGCCGCCCGCGAGCACGAGAACGATGCCAAGAAGCGTCCACATATTATTTCTGAAGAAGATCAAACAGCGCGTGCGCGTCGTCCGGATGGGCACTGGCTCCGCCAACCAAAAGCCCATCAACCTCCGGCAAATCGAGATACCTTCGCATGTTCGACGGATCGACGGAACCGCCGTAAAGCACGCGCGCGGCAAAACCTCGGGCTTCAAGCGTTTGGCGGATATGGGTGTGCATCGTCGAGACGTCCTCGGGGCGGCACGGCGTGCCCGTACCGATCGCCCAGCGAGGTTCGTACGCCACGAGCAGCGGGTGCTCCGAAGACCACGTCGAAATAACAGATTCCAACTGAGCACGCACGACACTCTCTTCACGTCCCGCTTCTCGCTCTTCTTTCGTCTCGCCTACGCAAAGCACCGGCGTCAAACCGTCAGCGGCGACGGCAGTGGCCTTGCGCGCGATCATCTCGTCCGTCTCGCCGAGCGCACGGCGTTCAGAGTGTCCGACGATGACGTACGTCACGCCAAGCGCCGCCAGTTGCTTCGGAGAAATCTCTCCCGTGAAGGCGCCGTCATCTTTCCAAAAGGCGTCCTGAGCGCCAAGCGCGACGGGAGAACCTTCAAGCTGCTCCGCAACGCGTTCCAGTACGGTAAAACTCGGAGCGACGACCACGTCGACAGAGGCCGAGACGGCACGCTCCGCGTACGTATGGGCCAGCGCTTCCGCTTCGCTGTCCCGGAGGTACATTTTCCAATTGGCGAAGAAAAGCTTGCGCATGGGGTTCAAGACCTCACCTTAAGCAGTTTCATGAAACGCGCCTTGTCCTTAAAAGGACCGATCAACGCCGCCGACAACGCCGACGTGCGGAATACCTGTTTCGCGACCGCCTGAACGTCAGCCCGCGTCACAGCGTCGATTTTCGCCAAGCGTTCTTCGGGCGTTTGGATCTTTTTTTGCAGCAATTCCTGTTTCGCGAAGAACTCGGCGAGCGCGCTCGACTCTTCGAGTCCGAGCACGGTTTTTCCTTTGATGTATTCCTTGGCGCGCGTCAGCTCCTCGGCGGTCACGCCTTTTTTCACGGCCTTGCCGAGCTCTTCCATGATGACCGAGATGCCTTCGTCGATTTTTGCCTTGGTCAACCCGGCCTGAATCGCGACGTTGCCGACGTCCTGGTACGGACTCAAACTCGCGCGCACCGAATAGGCCAAGCCGCGGCGCTCGCGCACCTCAGTGAACAAACGCGAAGACATGCCGCCGCCCAAGACCGTCGAGAGGACGGAAAGGGCCGGCATACTCTTGTGCCCATACGGAAAACCGGGAAAACCGAGGGCGAACTGGACTTGCTCGGTCTCCTTATATTGTAGCGCAAGACGAGCTCCGCCGCTTCTCAACGTCGAGCGCGTATACGGTTTCACCTTCTTTTTCGGTTCTTTGACGGTACCGAAGGTTTTTTCGAGAAGATCCTTGACCGAGGCGTCGAAACGTCCGGCAACCGCGATCAACATGCGCGAAGGCGAATAGGCTTCGTCGCGCCACCGCACGAGTTCTTCGCGGCCGATGCCGTCCATTGTGGCGTGCGTACCGGCGATCGGTCGCGCCAGAGTGCCCGTATAGACGAGTTCTTCGAGCAGTTCCTCGGCGCGCATGATCGGGTTGTCGTCGTACATGTTGATCTCCTCCTTGATGACCTCGCGCTCGCGCTCGCATTCGTCAGCGCGATAGGTCGAGTGAAACAGCATGTCGTGCAACATGTCGACGGCCAGCTCGATCTTTTCCGAATTGAGCTTCACGTAATAGCCCGTGTAGTCCTTGCCGGTGAAGGCGTTGT
>CAZKMF010000088.1:0-3750 GCA_964553975.1 uncultured Gammaproteobacteria bacterium
CGGAACGCACGGTCGTGCGGGAAAACATCCGCCAAGTTTCGATTCCGACGACGGAAGGCGAGATCACCGTCCTGCCCGATCACGTACCGCTGGTCGCCCCGATCCAAGCGGGCGAACTTTTGGTCGTGCACGAAGACGGGAAAGAAACGTCGCTCGCCGTTTCCGGAGGCTTCGTGACGATGCACCCCGGCAACCGCCTGTCGATTCTCGCCGATAGCGCCGAACGCGCCGACGAACTCGATCTGAAAGCGATCGAGGAAGCCAAAGCGCGCGCCGAGGAACTTCTTAAAGAGAAGTTCGACGACGAAGAGCGCTTGGCCGATGCCACGGCCGGCTTAGCCCGCGAACTCGCGCGCTTGCGCGTCGTCCGCAAGCACCGCAGCCGCCAAGGCCTGCCCCACATCCAGCAATAACCAACGCCAAAGAAAAGCCGTTGACAAAACGGCTTTTCTTGTTTATACTCGCTCCATTCCAAGTCGTTCTGTTCCATCCATTGCAGAGGAGCCGCCATGAAAAAGCGCATCTTGTGGAAGTCCGATCTCTGGCCGTTCACCGTCACCTTCGGCATCATGACGGCCTTCTGTCTCCTGATGCTCCTGCTGCACGCCCTCGGCGAGCACGCGAGCAGCGGAGAAGTCATGAGCTCGGCGCTCGTCGCCGCGATCCCCGGCGTGATCACGCTCGTCCTCGCGTTCACGGATCGGTCCGAGGCGATGGAGGACCGGCTGAGCCTGTACGAGTTCATCAACCGACCCGATCTCGCGGCGCTCCGGAAGGGCACGATGCTCGATCCCGAGCACCCCGTGATCGCTTCCCACATCCAGAACCCACCCACGCTCGGGTAGGTTTTTTCTTTTTCCGTCATTTTTTTTGACAGGATTGACGCGCACCGTCTCTGGATGTATTATGCCACCCGTCCCGAACTCCATCGGGCTTTCAAGGTGAGGTAGCGAATGGCCAAGAGTCTTGTCCAGCAAGTGCTGGAATTGAATCGGCGTCACTCCGAGCTGTTCGTCAGCCAGAGAGCCGAACGCGCGCGCTATCACGCCGAGCACCCGACGAACATCGCGGTGCTGAAGTGCATGGATGGCCGCATCCGCATGTGGAAGAAGATGAAGATGCCGCGCGGCGTCATTCGTCCCTTCCGCAATATCGGCGGCGCCTTCGACCTCGGTTGGACGGCGCTGAATCTGAAGGTGGACAAGTACGTGCGCGCGTCACTCGAGAAGGATCGCAACATCCTCTTCATCGTGACCTACCACTACTCGGAGGGCGAGACGCACCGCGGTTGCCGCGGGCACGAGTACGACACGGAGCGGGCCATCGCCAGTGCCACGGCACAGACGGAGCAGTTCCGCGAAGTCTTCGCTGGCTACGACAAGATCTACACGATCCTGGTCGGTGTCGAGACTGACCACCAGACGCTGTACTTTCACGGCCTCGACGGACGGATTGTCTCGATGGCGGATCTCGCGAACAATGCGAGCGACATCACCAAGACCATCCGCTCGCTCTACCCTGACATGCGAGAAGAGATCGTCCGAGATCTTGTTCCGATCATGAGCGGCAACATCCGCCACTCCAAGGAAGTCCGCGAGAAGAACCAGGAACCGGAGACGCTCGAGCACCAGGAGCGCATCATCGCGCTCGGCCAGGACTTCGAGTGGGTGCCGCACAACTTGGCGCTCGTCATCGACGACATCGAGTGGACGCTCGACGACACGATCGGCAAGGCCGCGGGCATCATCAAGGGTAACCGTGATGCGGGACGTATCCCGAACACCAAGGCGCTTCTGCTCGCCTGCGCCCACTACGAAGAAGACGGCTACGAGCGCCAGCTGGCGATCCAGCGCGCGCGGAAGCTCACCGAGCTCGGGATCGAATCGATCCGCAAGTTCCACCCGGACTTGGTAGGCTTCTTCGAAACGCTGACCTGCGTGATGCGCTGGCAGGACCGCTTGCTCGAACCGATCTGAGCCCGTACCACACGACCCGTTTCGTCTCATCGAAACGGTTTTTTCTTGCTTTTTTTTCATTTTTAAAGGCGTATTGACGGAAAAATCCCACAGCAGTATGATTCTCCCGTTTTAAAAGCTATGCCGTCGATACTCAAACTGCTCCAGTACCTCTTCTTGGGCCCGCGCGTGACTGAATCGCGTTCCGATTTTGAAAAAGACGACGTTTCCGGAACGGAAGCGATCGGCACCGAACTGAAAAGTATCATCGACCGCCTCTACGGCGGCCGTTCCTTGCGCATCCGCGCCGTCGACGGGGGATCGACCAACGGCGAGGAGATCGAACTGACGGCGCTCGGCAACGCCTATTACGATGTCGAGCGTTTCGGATTGAGTTTCGTCGCTTCGCCGAGGCACGCCGACATGATTTGGGTGACCGGACCGGTGACGCGCAACCTCGAACGCGCCGTTAAAACGACGTACGAGGCCGCACCGGAACCTTGCATCGTCGTTGCGGTAGGCGATGGCGCTTGCACTGGCGGTATTTGGAGAGATTCCTACGCCGTCGTCGGACCCGTCGAAGCCGTCATTCCCGTCCACGTGAAAATTCCCGGCGACCCACCGTCGCCGGCGGCAATTCTTTCAGGCATTCTCCACGCCTTGAAGCGCGAAACAACCAACTGATATGAACCCGACACTGTTGATCGGCGGCGTTTTACTTTGCGTGATCGGTACTGGCGCTTCGGCCGTCTTGTCGCTGCTCGCGCGAGGCAAAGGCTTGCACCGCGCGGCCATGGCGACGCTCGCGCTCGCGACCGGCGTCGGCGCGCTCACGAGCATCGCGTTTTTCATCGCTCCCGCGCTTCAAGAAGTCGTACCGCCGCTCCTCGGACTGCGTTTCCAGTTTGACGCGCTGTCCGCCGTGTTCTTCGGACTCCTGAACGTCGTCGGTTGCGCCGTTTCCGTGTATGCGATCGCCTACGTCGATCAGCACGCCGCCGAATACAGCGTGCGCCGCCTCGACGCCCTGATGGCGCTCTTCATCCTCGGCATGCAAGGCGTCCTGCTGGCCTCATCCGCCTTCGGTTTCTTGGCGTTCTGGGAAGTGATGTCGATGAGCTCGTTTTTCCTCGTGATGGCCGACAAAAAACCAGAATCGATTCGCGCCGCGCTCTTCTACTTGATCATGACGCATCTTGGCGCCGGTGCCATCTTGTCGGGCTTCATGTTGCTCTCCGGCGGCGCGGTGTTCGCGGATTTTGGACACATTGCCGTGCTTGCTTCGCGCGTGCCGACTTCGCACGTGCTTATCGCCTTCATCTTGATGCTCTTCGGCTTCGGTTCCAAAGCCGGTTTGTGGCCGTTCCACGTCTGGCTGCCCGAAGCGCATCCGCAAGCGCCCAGCCATATTTCGGCGTTGATGTCAGGTGTCATGCTGAAGATGGCGCTCTACGGTTTCCTGCGCGTGCTGCTCACGATTCTGCCTCCGATTCCGACGACCTGGGCGCTCCCGATCATCGTGCTTGGTCTTCTTTCCGCCGTCTTCGGCGTGCTTTACGCGGTGATCGAACGCGATTTCAAGCGTCTCTTGGCCTATAGCAGTATCGAAAACCTCGGCTTGATGTTTACGATGGTCGGTGCCGCCATCTTCGCGCAAAGCGCGGGGATGGAAACGCTGGCGAACGCGGCGCTCGCCGCCGTCATCTTGCACGCGATTGCGCACGCGATTTTCAAATCCGGCCTCTTCATGGGCGCCGGCGCTGTTGTTGGACAGTTGCACACGCGCGATCTCGAA
>CAZKMF010000089.1:0-5528 GCA_964553975.1 uncultured Gammaproteobacteria bacterium
AGGCGGCAGTCGTCCGCCGTCGGCGTGTCTTGCGCTTTTGCTGTTTTGGATCCTGGGAACAGCGGGTCTTTTCTTTTGGTTGTTCCTCAATTTCCGATGATCGCCCTCATTCTTTCATCTCTCGCGGTTCTCTCGTTGGCCGCTTTCGCCTCATGCGCCGAAGCCGCGCTTTTTTCGGTCACCTACGCGAAAGCGCAGGCGCTGGCCCGCGCAAAAAAACCGGGTGGCAAAGCGCTTGTGAAGATCAAGGAGAACATGACGTATCCGATCGGAACGATCGTGATCGTCAATAACGTGGCGACGATTGTCGGCTCGACGGTCGAAGGTGTTATCGCGCACGAAGTCTTCCACTCGTTCGGTCTCAGCATATTCGTGGCGCTTTTCACGTTTTGCGTGATCGTCTTCGCGGAGATTATTCCGAAGACGATCGGCGAGTCCTACGCGAATCGGATCGCTCCATTGATCGCCCCACCCGTCGTCTTTCTGACTCGTATCTGCCAGCCGCTGCTCTGGCTCATTGATCGCACCTTACATCGGCTTGCCCCGACGTCAGGCGTAAAAACCGTCTCCGAGGAGGAAATCAAAATCATGGCGCAAATGGGCCACGCCTCCGGCAGCGTCGAAGCGGACGAGTCGCAGATGATCCGCAGCGTTTTCAAGCTGAACGACATCACGGCCGACGACATGATGACGGTCGCTTCGTTCGTCGAAAGCATTCCGGGCGAAGTGCCGCTCGGCGAGCAGCGGCGCCGCGTGCTTGATTTGCGTCATTCGCGCGTACCGGTGACGGGGGAGGATAAAGACGTGATTCTTGGCGTTGTGCTCACACGTGACTTGATTTCGGCGGTCGCGCGCGACGAGTTTCAGGCGACGCCGACGGATTTCTTGCAGGAAGCGCTTCGTGTCCACGCGGAGACGCCAGCTGATGATCTCCTGCCGCTTTTCCAAAAACGCGAACAGCATTTGGCGATCGTCGAAGATTCGGACGGTCGCATGGTCGGCGTTGTAACGCTCGAAGATGTCCTTGAAGAATTGGTCGGAGAAATCGCTGACGAAAAAGACGTACGTCCGGAGACGATCAAGCGCGTTTCAAAAACCGAAATCTTGGCGGACGAAGGCACTGAGATCGCGAAGGTCAATCATTTCTTCAACACAGCGATCGACTTTAACGGATCTTTGGGCGACTACATCATGGAAAAATTCGGCCGCCTTCCGGCGGTCGGGGAGACGCTTGACGAAAGCGGTCTCACCTTCGTAATCTCATCAATGTCGCGCACGCGACCAAAACTCGTTTCCGTCCGCAAGCGCGGATAGCAGGAGGCTCCATTGGACAACGCAATGCTACTGCGAGAGATCGCGTTTGCGGCGGAGGAGATGCATTCGGTGGACGACCCGGACGACTTCGCCGAGCTGATGAAGCGCGTCATGCGGGCCGTCAGATCTGACATCGCGCCGTTCAATGGCCTTTGGCGCGCCGTCGCCGGTCATTTGGGCGAGCGGGCGCTGGCGTACGGCTACGACGTGGTCGAGGGTCGTATCGCTCCGACGCCCCGGTTCCGTCGAACCTTCGTCGGTGTCGTGAAGAAGTGGCTCGAAGAGGAGCGCGCGGCTCGTGTCTGACGCGGAGAAGTTGCGTCCATTGAAACAGGCGGTGCTCGATCAGATCGAGGCCTGGGACGGCAGCTCCGAACGCGGTTTTCAGGACATTGTCCGCAACGCGGACGACGTCGACAAAGACAAGAAGATCTTGTTCGCGCTCACCAAGGCCTTTGGTGTCAAACCCGACGTCGTGCACAAGTGGGGCGCGGGCAAGATTGTGCCGGACGCTTTCAACCGCTGGGCGATCATCGAACGGATTCGCGAGACGCTCGAACAACAGCTCGGTTTGGCGACGGGAGCCTGACGCTCCCGTTTTTTCTTTACCGAAGATTGACAGGACGCCGACTTCGCGATATAGATCGATCGTTCCTTCGGAGGGGCACATGCACACGCCGTTCGATTTTCACCGCGCGTACCAAGCGATATGGACGCGTCTCGCGCCGTACCGAACGCTCGACCTCGATCGTGTCGACGCGCGCGATCCGTTTCACGGCTTGTTTCTGAAAGCGCTGAACGCGCATATGGAAGCGCAGCAGTGTCAGCACGATGCGCTTCGCCAAGATGGAAATCTGCCAGTTGGCGCGTCTCTTGCGGCGGATCACACGAAGTTCTGCATGGCAATGCAGCGCGCGATTGTTTCCGGCGACGCGTCTCCGCCGCTCGTATGCGCGGGGTTCGAAAAGACGGGTTGGTTGGATGTCGGTCTTTCCGCCTTGTCGCTTGAACTGCTGTCGACGCACGTCGGCGCCCGCGCGCCGCTGCCGTTCGAGCAAAAGCGCTTTGCCGTCATTGCGGACGGTTTCGCGGTCGAGCGAAAGCACGCGCTTCGCGCCAGCGCCGCCGAACCGCGCGCGCTCCAGGCGGAAATCGACGACTTCGTAATCCCTGCCGCGAGGATGTACGGCGACGACTTCTTGCGCGAGGCTCGCGATGTGTTGTCGCGCCGTTTGCCCAAGCGAACGGTGCTGCACGCGGTCGTCGACGCGCTTCGGGAAGCCGGACTGCCGGACGATCTTTGGCTCTATCTCGAACCTCAACTCGCGCGTCACGCGCACGTCTTCAATCTGAAATTGACGGGCGTTGTCGGGCGCGTGAAGAAGTACGCGATCAAGAAGGCCGTTCAGATACTCGCGAATCCCGCGAAGAAGGAGGACGCAGATGCCGAATGATCTGGTTGGCGATCTCTTGCGCAGGATCGATACGTACGACGGCACAAGAGAACGTTTCGCGGCGCTGATCAACGAGGCGCTTCAGGTGGCGAGCAAGAAGAAGGAGCTTCGCCATCTCGCGACCATGCTCGCGCGGCGCTGCGGCGGAATTCCGTCGCAGGACGTCGAGCGGTGGGCGAGTGCGGCGCTTCGGCCCAGCTCATCGGCCCGCACGTCCGCACTCGAGAAGCTCAAAGCGATTCTCAACGAAAGCCGTTCCTGAAGGGGCGGTTTTTTCATATGGAGAAAGGATACGCCGCTCCGCGCGCGATCGGCGTTTGCCTTGTTCGCCGTGAAACCGTTAGACTGCCGAGACATGAAGACCTACGTTCTCAAAAAAACGGGCGACGCGCCGGAATTCCGCATCGATTACGCGGCGGAGTTGAACGAAGAACAGCTCGCCGTCGTCATGAACGGCGACGGGCCGTGCTTGGTGTTGGCTGGCGCCGGTTCCGGAAAAACGCGCACGATTGTCTATCGCGTCGCCTATCTTTTGGAAAAAGGTGTCCAGCCGGAGCATATCCTCTTACTGACGTTCACGAACAAGGCGGCGCGCGAGATGCGTGAACGCGTCGCGGAACTGATTGGTTCCGAGCCGTCGCGCCTTTGGGGCGGCACGTTCCACCACGTCTGCCATCGTATCTTGAGGGAACGGGGGAATCGCGTCGGCCTCCGTGAAGGCTTTACGATTCTCGACGCCGAAGACGCCAAGGATTTGATGAAAGCCTGCGTGCGTGAGATCGGCGTTGATACGAAAGCGAAACGTTTTCCGTCGCCGGCCGTGCTTCTCAGCTTGGCTTCGTATTCATTTAACGCCGGCGTTTCGGTGATGGATACGATCGAGGCCAAACATCCGGCGTTTCGCGACCATGCCTCGGTCATCGAAGACGTTATCGCTCGATACATGGCGAAAAAGCGCGCCTCGAACGCCGTCGATTTTGACGATCTTCTGCTCCTGACGGCCAAGTTGCTGCGCGAGGACGAGGATTCGCGACAGCGGTACGCCGAGCAGTTTCGGTATATCCTGGTCGACGAGTACCAGGACACGAACCGCATTCAAGCCGAGATTGTCTGCCGCCTCGCAACCGTGCATGGCAACGTGGTAGTCGTCGGCGACGACGCGCAGTCGATCTACTCTTTCCGCGGCGCCGACATCCGCAACATTCTCGCCTTTCCGAAATTGTTTCCGGCGTCGAAGACGTTCCGCCTCGAAACGAACTATCGTTCGACGCCGGAAATCCTCGAGCTGGCCAACGACATCATTTCAAAAAACGCCGAGCAGTTCCCGAAAGAACTGAAGAGCGTCAAACCTTCGTTTGCCAAACCTTCCGTCGTCAACGCTGTGTCGGGGGCGCAGGAAGCCGAATTCATCGCCCAGCGCATGACGGAATTGCACGACGAAGGGACTCCGTATGATGAAATCGCCGTGCTTTTCCGGGCAACGTTTCATTCGCAAGCGCTTGAATTCGAGCTGATGAAACGCGGTATTCCGTATGACTACCGCGGCGGCATGAAATTTTTCGATCGCGCGCACATTAAAGACGCGCTTTCATTTTTGCGCATCACCGTCAATAAAGACGACGAGGTCGCGTGGATGCGCATTCTATCGCTGCAGGTCGGCATCGGTCCGGCGACGGCCGTCCGCTTGTTTGAACGTGTACGGCAAGCGCCGACGCTCGACGACATCGGCGACGAACTCGCGGCCGGCTTGCCGAGTCGCGCCGTTTCCGGCTGGAAGAATTTTTTGAAAACGTTTAACGACGTGCTCGACGCGCGACCTTCGCCGTCCAACCTTTTGCGTACCGTCGCGGATTCCGATTATAAAGTCTATCTGGAAAACGAATACCCCGACTACCGCGATCGGCTCGAAGATCTCGAGCAAATTGCCGGATTCGCCGAGGCATATCCCGACGCTGATTCCTTTCTGGCCGACGCCGCGCTTCGCGACGACATCGCCGCCGCCGGCAAGAACGCGCGCATCTTGACGAAAGAAGATACGAGCGAAGGCAAAGTCGTGCTCTCCACGATCCATCAAGCGAAAGGTCTCGAATGGGACGCGGTTTTTGTTATTCACATGACGCAAGGCGCTTTTCCTAACAAGCGAGCCCTTGTCGAAGGCGACGCTGGATCTGGACTGGAAGAAGAACGCCGCCTCTTTTACGTCGCGGTGACGCGCGCGCGACGCGATCTCTGGTTGACGTATCCTATTACGACAGGATTCGGTGATTTCGCCTTCGAACCGAAATCGGAATTTCTCCAAGAACTTTCGCCGCGTCTCGTCGAAGAAGTGCGTATCGAGGAGTCGTACGATGATTTGCCGACGATTTCCTACGATGAAAACGGCGATCCGATCCAACGCAAAGGATTACTCAAAGACATCGACGAATACTGATCGAAAAAAAGAGCCTCGACTCACGTCGGGGCTTTGCCGTTCTTGCCGTTCTTGCCGTCGGACCGGCCGCGCATCAGGCTGATGCGGCGGCGGTACTGGGCGCTGAGGTAGGAGATGAGCAGATCGGCCGTCTCGGGGAACGGCACGTGCGGCTCGGCGAGCGCGTAACGCGCGCCGCCCGAGCCGTGCTTGGCACCGCCGTTGCCCTTGCCGAAGATACCCTCGATGAACCGAGTGAGGGTCAACTCCTTGCTGTAGCTGCGGACCGAAGCCCTCACCCACGGCCCGGTCACACCCCAGATCACGGTCGTCTCGGCGCCTTCGTTGCG
>CAZKMF010000090.1:0-2502 GCA_964553975.1 uncultured Gammaproteobacteria bacterium
CGGCCCAGACATGCAGGCGATCAAACGTGGCACGCGTATCGAGTAGAAGAGCATCGCCAAGCAGCGCGCCCACGAAGAGCGCGAGCGGCAGGAAATATTCCTTCTGGCGCGCTTGCCGGAGCGTCATGAGCAGGAAAAAAATCGCGAGCATGGTCACGAAGGCGATGTCGCGACGGCGCCCATCGCTCACCTCCGGCGGGCTGTCTTTTTCGTAGATCATTGAAGCCAAGCGCGCGAAAGCGGCGCCAACCGCGAGGAAGATCATCGCGTTCTCAACCAAAAGCCAGCCGAGTTCCATCGGATACCACTCGTTGCCGACCTGCACGCCCGGATCGTAATGGCCAACAATCGCGATCTGCACGATTTGTTCCCAATCGAAAGCGAGGTTCGCCGGAAAGAATGGATTGATGACGAAACCGGCCGCGAGGCCGCCAGCGACGACAAGCGGCGTACGCGCGTCTCGATGGACGATCGCGTGCGCGAGCGTGGCGATCATCAAGATCGGCCAGCCGCCATGCAGCCAGACGTAGGCGAAAGCGATGAAAAAGATCGCGACGCGGCTTTTCAATTTGAGACAGCCCAGAAACAGGAAGAATGCGACGAGCGCGAGCCCAGTCGCTTTGGTCAGGAGCAGTCGGAACAAGAATCCCGTCGAGACAAGAAGCGGCAGCGTCCAGAGCCAAGGACGCCTCACGCCGTAGACGCCGAGCATCCAAGCGAACGCCGCCATTGCCAATGCCGCGAAACACACCGTCGCGATTTTGAGGCCGAGAAAATCACCGAAGACGGTCAAGAACGGAATAAGCGCGAGATGATAGAGGAAGTGCTGATCGGCGTAATGCCCGGAGAGCGTCGTGAACGGCAGCCATTCGAACACGCGCACGGGTCCGGAAGCGGCTGTGAGCTTCGCCATCTCCAAATGATAGTAGGCGTCAGGGTCGCCGAAACCAGGCACGGCGTGGACAAGGCCGAACGCAGCGAGGGCTAAGAAGAAGATCGTGACCATGGAGCGAAACCGCATGTCCGCAGTATACGCCAACAAAAAAACCATGGCAGTGTGCCATGGTCAACGCGCTGCGAGCGCGTAATGAATGCGCGGGCGGCCGTCCACGAGCTCGGTGCGAACGTACCGCAGCAGATGTTCCGACCCCCGCCATCGCATGACGGTATCCTTCGCGAAGGGATCGATGATCGCCGCGTCGTCTCCGCGTTCGCGGAGAAGTTGCGCGACGCATTCCTCCGGCGAAGCGAAGCGCCGCATGCGCCCCTCGATGAGAGACGCGCCGTCTTCGGCGACGAGCGAAACACGGGCTGATCCGCGGAAGTACTCGACGCGCGGCTCCTGACGCTCACGCAACTCTTCGAACGAGAGGATCCTCTCGACGCCGCTCGCGGCGTAGCGGAGGAACGTCGCGTAGTCTCCTTCGCGCACGGAGCGTCGCAGGTCTTCGCCCCACGAACGATCCTCGTACGCTTCCCATTCGAGACCGAAGACGACGCGCTGTTCGATGATTGGCAAGCGATCGAAGATCTCGCGCATGCCGGGATTACTCGACACGACAGCGACGACATCGTCCATACCGGGCATCGTCGCGAAGTGCATCTTCATCTCCCCCGGCGTCTCGTAATACGGCGTGAAGACGAAACGCACGTCGTTCGGCCCGAAGCCGCGGTCAAAGAGCGACTGCATCACCATCTTCATCACGATCCACTTCGGCAGCGGATCGCGCTCGGTCAGCGTATAGCTGCGTTGGAGCGAGATGATCGGATGGAACCCGAGCCCGAGCACGCGCGCAAGGTAATCGATGTGACCCTTGTGCGGAATGCCCATGCGCGCCGGAAAGAGCACCGCGTTCTTCTCCCACGTTTTCGGTACGCGATGGCTTTTCAGGCGAATGACCGGCGGCGTAGCGGGCGCCAGCACCGCGGCAACTTCAGCCATCGTCGGCCGATCCTCTGGGCGCTTCTCGAGCATGCGAGCGATGATCGCGAGACGCGCATCCTTCAAATCAAGATCGAGACGCGCGAGGTAGGGATGAAGCGCGTTCGGAAGCGCGAACTTTTCGAGCGCGTCGCCTCGGTCGGTCGGAACCCCGGGCTCGCTCACGAACGGGTGCATTCCGGTCAGCAGCTGATGGAACAGCACACCGAGCTGGAACACGTCCGTCGCGGACGTGGCACGGAGCCGCAGCGACGTCTCGGGCGCGGCGTAGCGCGGATCGAACGAACAGGTATCGACCCCGTCGTCCTCAGCGAACCGCGACGTATTGAAGTCGAAGAGCTGTACGCTTTCCGGTTCGATCACGACGTTCTCTGGACGAAGATCGAGGCAGAGCACGCCGGCCGCGTGGACATCCTTCAAGATGGACGCTAGGCACGCGATCACGTGGCAGACTTCGTCTTTGGCAAGCAAGTTGCCCACCCACACGTAGTCCGCAAGCGTTTGCCCGTGACACACGGACATCTTGGCAAACACGAGTCCATCTCCAAGATCGACCGTTC
>CAZKMF010000091.1:0-4613 GCA_964553975.1 uncultured Gammaproteobacteria bacterium
CCTCGGTCACCACCTCGCGGAGCTGGGTGGGCCGGTCCGTCGTGTAACCGCTCCACTTGGGGTGCGGGTTGGCATGGTCGAGGCCCGGCGTACGCGCAGCTTCGAGCTTGCCACAGGTCGTGACCCAGCCCGACGCGCGCGACTCCTCGATCAGATCCGAGGGGACCGGCACGCCGAACGAGGTGCGGATGATCTCCTTGCCCGACGGAGTGATGACGCAGACGGTGGCGTAGTCCATCTTGGTGCCGTCGACGTCGATCCAGTTCTCGTGGCCGACCGCGTAGTAGCCGGGGAGCCAGCTGGCCTTGGCCCGGTTGCGAGCGCCGCGGACACCGAGACCCTCCTTCCAGGGCTGCTCGGGAACGCCGGACTCGATCCCAGCGACGCCGAGGGCGGCGTCCGGGTCATAGCTGTGGCCCAGGCCGATGATGCTGGCCTTGACGCTGTCAATCTTGAGCTTGTTGGTTCCTGCGACACGAACGGGGATAATGAGCACTGAGACCTCCTACCGATCTACTGCCGAATGGCGTTGGCGATCGAGTCCGCGAGGCTGCGGACGTCGAACAGGTGGTTGCCCGCAACGGCACGTGCCGTAGCGGGACAGGAATTGGTGGTGAGAACCTTGCGGAAGACCGAACCGTCGAACTTCTTCCAGTTGCCGTTCTCGAGAACAGCGTGCGTGACGTACGCTTCGACGGACGAAGCGCCGGCTTCGAGTACGGCCCGGCCGCATGCGATCAACGTCCCGCCCGAGTGGACGAGATCGTCGACGACAATGCAGTCTTGTCCGTGCACATCGCCTTCCGAGAGGACGACGCGACGATCGTCACCTTCACCTCGATCCTTGCGGCAGACGGCAACCTGGAACCCGAGGCGCTTCTGCTCGTTCAGGAAGGCTTCCATCTTGCCGAAGCGCTTCTTGGCGCCGTCGTCCGGAAAGACGATCGTCACCTTCCGGCCCTTGAGGGCCGTGAAGAGCAGCTTGAGACCGGTCTTGAAGCGCGCCACGACGTTGTCGCCGAAGTAGTGGCGAATCGCGAGCGCGTGCATGTCCCAGATGTAGATCGGGATCGGGCCGGGCCCGGACGTCGGCAAGGTCGAGAGCAGCGCCGCGAGCGATGCTGCCGTCGCCACTTGGCCTTCGTGATCGCTGCGTTCCATCGTCCCCGTGGGGAAGTAGGGCAACAGGATCCGGAAGCTGCGGGGGCGCAACTTGGCGACGTGGTGCATCACGCTCCACTGCTCGAAGATCACGGATGGATCATCGAAGCAGGCGAGGAAGCTGACGTGCCCGTCGATCAGACCATCGACATTGTGGACCATCAGGTTCGGGAACGCGTCCGGGAAGCGGTGCCAATCGATCTGGCCGCGCTTGATGTCATGATTGCGTTCGACGATCTCGGTGGCGAGATCCGCCATCTGCGGACAGGTGAGCAGGTAACGCGTTTCCGACATGGTCCCCTCTTTTCGCGATAGGAAAGGTGCGGCGCAGGTCTTCTTCCCTGCGATCGCACGATAGCGCGCGACCGTGGAGAGTAGCACGGGTTAGTCGCTTTGTCAAGCCTATATGGGCGAGTTTTTAGCTATCGTCAGCGGAAACATGAAACGTGATTACCACGAAAAAAGTCGTAGTTTCAACCCTCGTTGCGTATGCAGACAATCTGCTGATTTGACCCGAAAGATATCGCTCGCTAGGCTGAGTACCGGACCTTCAACCACAGGAGTCCACCGTGATCACCCGTACACAGCTTGCCGAACAAGCGAATGCGATTCACGAGGCTGGCCACGCTGTCTCCCGCTGGTTCGAGCCCGTCCTGCCCGGAGTCAAACGTGCGACGATCAAGCCGGACGCAACGAGCTTGGGCAGTGTGACTCCCAAGCACAAGAAGTGGGAATCGTCGCTTTCGACCAAGGCGTCGTCGCTGGCCTGGATTCGGACGCTCCTCGCGGGACGCATCGCGGAAGAGGTGTGCCTCGGCGAAGCGTTTATCGGTTCTTCCGACGATCACGAGAAAGCGACTTCGGTCGCCAGAACCCTGGTCGCGCGAGAAGGCATGCACGAAGAGCTCGGGCCGATCTGCATCGAACAGATGGCCGGCAGCGAGGCTCTTCGCAAGCAGATCGATGACGCCATTCGCGCGATTCTGCAGGAATGCCGCGTGGAAGAAACCAAGAAGCTGCGTCGTCGCAAGCAAGAAGTCCTTCGCGTCGCCTTCGCGCTGATCGAACACAAGACGCTCAAGCACAAGCATCTCAAGGAGATCTTGGGGCCTCGGCCGAAGTGGCGCCCGAAGCGCGGCGCGCTGAAGCAGAAGCCCATGCCGAAGAAATGAAACACCCGCCGGAGATCATCCGCGCGGGCTTTTTTGTTGAGGTGGTGTTGTCAGTGTCGAGCGGCGGTCTTGGCGGAGGCGGGCGGATGGACGTAGGCGGCGCAGTCGGGATGCTCCTTCAGGAAGTCGGGGCCGAGGGTGTGCTCCTCGCGGGCGCATTCCTCCATATGCGCGCGCTTCGTGGCCGGGAGGTCGTCCTCGGGGCCGCTCCAGTCGACGCAGCGCGCCCAGGTGCCGATCAGCAGCACCGGTGCCAGCACCGAAATGCCGACGGCCTTTGACAAGAACTTCGCGTCCTTCCACGTAAACTTCAGCATGAATTCCCCTTCTTGAAAGAGCTCGCCAGGTACGATCTGGCCATTCTCATCGATAGGCATAGTCTAGCATAAAGCTCTATTTTTGTCAAGGGTGTCTGACAGATATTTGGGGTAGCAAAAAAGAGGCCGTATTTCGGCCTCTTTTTGATGGTGCTGCGGAGAGGACTTGAACCTCTACGGGTTGCCCCACCAGCTCCTAAGGCTGGCGCGTCTGCCAATTTCGCCACCGCAGCTCGATCCGTCCAAGAGCGTAGCACGACCCTCTTGCGTGAAAAAGTACCCCTCTGCTAGGACGCCAGCGCTTACTCTTGATCAGCGCGTATGAAACGCTTTTCGATCGTGTTCGCGCTCCTATGCATGTGTCCGACGTTCGCCCTCGCGGCGGAAGTTCCGTTTATCAGTGAGGTGGCATGGGCGGCGTCTTCTATTTCAACGGCGGATGAGTGGTTTGAGATCTGCGCTGCGCCGGGTTCCGACATTTCCGGTTGGTCGATCGAAGGCGTGGCGACAAATCCGCTCACGTTGCCAAGAGGCAGCGTCGTGCCGGAATCGGGCGCGTTCGTCGTTGCGAATTATTCTGGTGACGATCCGAAGTCAACATTGGCCGCAATACCGAATTTCGTAACGACATCCGTCGCGCTTTCCAACATTAAACTTTTTCTGATCTTGCGAGATCCGTCAGGCACAATCGTCGACATGGTCGGCGCATCAAACTCCGCTCCCCTTGCGGGCACAAGCGGCGCGATCAAGGCGTCGATGGAACGACTGCTGCCGTTACAAGACGGTGGTCTGCCAGAGTCATGGAAAACAGCTGACAGCGCGACGGGTTTTGATGTTGGCGCAACGGAGCTTGGCTCCCCCGGCACGTGCAACTTCCAGATCATCAGCCCATTGGAAATCGTAAGCGCCACGGCGACATCTGACGTCGCACCAGCGGTGCCTGTCATCGAGGAGACGCCAACGATTGTGACGATTTCCGCGCCGCAATTGCCGACCAGCGCGGTACGTATTTCGGAGGCATATCCGAACCCGAATGCAGGCGAACGTGAGTGGATCGAACTCGTAAACCCATCGAGTGCGGGTGAGGTGCTGAATGGTTGGTCGGTTGAGGACGGCAAAGGCACGGCCACAATGCTCACGGGCACGATTTTGCCGTGGGGTCGCCTTATCGTTTCCGCGCCGAAAGGTCAGCTCAACAACGACGGAGATCTTATCGTCTTGAAAGATGCCCAAGGTCGCATACTCGACGGCGTCGCCTACGGCACGTGGGACACGGCGCTGTATCCGCGCGTCGGCGTAGTTGCGAAAGGCGAGGCGGTGATGCGTCTTGAACTTCAAGACACCTTTGACGTCACGACGTTGCCGACTGAGAACGCCACGAATGTCTTGGTAAAGAAAGCGGCGGAAAAATCCACTTTGGGAACGGCCATCCCGCAGCAAAAGACGATTGCAGAACCGATATCTGCTGTCCTGAGCGAAACGAAGGAACCTTCAGCGACAAGAAATTCTTCAACCCCATCGCGTTCGGCTCCGGAAGATAAAAGCGTGGCAAGACAAGCATCGCCCGTCTTAAAAACATTCGCCAAGTCAGTCGCAAAAAAAGTCGTAGCCTCTAGCTATAAAGGTTCCGCGTACACGGCCGTCGTTGCCGTGCCTCCGGGCGATTATTCGAAGACGGGCATGTACGTACTGACGGCCGATGCACTGCGAGAAATGCGGTTGTCAAAATCCGTCACCGCAACGTTCGCCTCGTAGCAACGTATCTCTTTCGTTTCGCAAACAAAAGAAGAAAATAGCAACGAATTCCTTCTCATCTATCCGAATTCTATTCGACGGCTGGATCGTTCCGCATCGACAACATACGCCACTATTACGTAGTGGCCGAACACTGCCGGCGCGTACGCCTTTACCGCCGAGTTGATGACGGTTCGAACAGGCGGCGTTGAAGTTCGGCTTTCCGGAG
>CAZKMF010000092.1:0-6210 GCA_964553975.1 uncultured Gammaproteobacteria bacterium
TCAGCGCGACAACGCCAAGTTGCTCGAAACACTGACGCATCTGCGCGACCTCGGCAATACGATCGTCGTCGTCGAACACGACGAGGACACGATCTTCACCGCCGATTACCTCGTCGACTTCGGTCCCGCCGCCGGCAAGCATGGCGGCCGCGTCGTGGCCCAAGGCCCGATGCCGGACGTGCTCGTTAAGGGTCCGCACAATCAGGAGTCTTTGACCGTTAAATACTTGAACGGTGATTTGAAGATCGCCGTGCCGCGCAACCGCCGCACGAAAGACAAAGGCGCGATTCGGATCAAGGGCGCGAGCGAGAACAACTTGAAAAACGTCGACGTCGAAATCCCGCTCGGCAAGTTTGTCTGTTTGACCGGCGTCTCAGGTTCCGGCAAATCAACGCTGATGGAAGACGTGCTTTGGAAGTCGCTTTCCAACAAATTGAACGGCACGCAATACAAGCCCGGCAAGCACAAACAGATTCTCGGACTCGAGCATCTCGACAAAGTCATTGTCATCGATCAATCGCCGATTGGACGCACGCCGCGTTCGAACCCTGCGACCTATACCGGATCCTGGACGCACATTCGCGAACTGTTCGCTTCGACAGCGGAGGCGCGCATGCGCGGTTACCAGATCGGTCGTTTCTCGTTCAACCGTCCGGGCGGACGTTGCGAAAACTGCGAGGGCAACGGCACGATCGCGATCGAGATGCACTTCTTGCCGACGGTCTACGTGCAGTGCGACGTCTGCAAAGGCCGCCGCTTCGACCGCGAAACGCTCGAGGTGAAGTACAAAGAAAAATCGATCCACGACATCCTGAAGATGACCGTCGAAGAAGCCTGTGAATTCTTCCGCGACATTCCTTGGATCTACGACAAACTGAAACTGTTGAAGGAAGTCGGTTTGACGTATCTGGAACTTGGCCAGAGCGCCACGTCGCTTTCGGGCGGCGAAGCGCAGCGCGTAAAACTCGCGTCGGAACTTTCCAAGCGCCAGACCGGCCGCACGATCTACCTGCTCGACGAGCCGACGACGGGTCTGCACTTCGCCGACATCGACAAGCTGCTCGAAGTGCTGCACCGTCTCGTCAACTACGGCAACACCGTGCTCGTCATCGAGCACAACCTCGACGTCATCAAAACGGCCGATCACATCATCGACCTCGGGCCCGAAGGGGGAGACCGCGGCGGTGAAATCGTCGCGAGCGGTACTCCGGAGGAGATTGCTCGCAGCGCCAAATCGCTCACCGGCAAGTACTTGAAGAAGTATTTGAAGTAAAAAAAGACCACGACGCGGGTCGTGGGGCGGTGAGCATGGCGTCAGAACGTCGACGGGATCGCTTCTTCGACGCGCGGATCGGCGTGCAGACGAATGAACTTCACGAAGCGTTCCCGTTCGAGGCGGAGCTCGGAAGCCGCGCGCAGAAACGCGGGCGGAAACGGATCGCGAAGGTCTTCGATCTTGAAGCGGTCGCGATGGAAGTGGTCGACGACGATTCTGTCGCGCGTGATCTCGAAGGCGATCTCGACCAGGGCGTACGGCCAGACGCCGAGATGGCGGTGCCGATCGCCGCGCGCGCGAATGAATTCAGCGCACTCTTCCTCCGGGCGCTGCACACCGTCGGAATAGTGCAGGCGGGTATAGAGCGCGGCGTCGCGGCCGCAGACGTCGTTGAACCAGATGGAACGCGTGATGACGGGCGCGAGGTTGCCCTTCGTGCGGCATCGCGGATTGCATGTGCCGTGTCCGGTACACGGCGGAGAATGCTCTTGCTCGTCGGCGAGCGCGCGGAACCGCATACCGATGCAGTCTCTGACGGACCGTGACGGAAGCGTCGGCATGTGAACCTCCTCGTGCGGATACGCACGTCGTATCATTAAAAAACATCCACGTCAATTCGACTCCCCGGAAAGAAAAAAGCGCCGAACGGGTCGGACGCTAGTTGGGCCAGGGCGCGTGGTCGGCGATGTGCGCGACCAGCTCCTCGGGCGCGATCTGCAGGCAGGTGGCGACGAGGGTGATGTCGTCGGCGCGCTGCCCGGCGATCGTCTTCTTGACGTCGAAGCAGTGGTGCGACCAGTGCGTGCCCTCTCGCGGCTTGTAGATGGCGATCTCCACGTAGAGGCGCCCGTCGCCACCGCGGCCGTAGTCGAGGCGGACGAGGCCGCTCTTGAACTTGGGGCAGAGGTCGGCGACGTCGACGGACTTGATCACCACGGGATGCGGGATCGTTGGGAGCAAGCGCGTGTCGCGGTGAAAGAACGTCGCGTTGGGTCGGATCAGATCCTCGGGCATGTGCGTACCTCCGAAGTGGTTGAACGAACCCGCCCTTTCTATCAGCATTTCCTTCGCCTGTCAACTCTCCTGTACACTTTCCCCATGCGTTTGCCTGCACACATCACATTAAAAGAAACGGAAATCCCGGAAAGCCCGGGCGTCTATTACATGAAAGACGCCGCCGGGAAAATTTTGTATGTCGGCAAAGCCGTCTCTTTGGCGCGCCGCATTCCCCAATACTGGCAGCGTCCGCACGGCGAGCATATCGAAAAAATGGTACCGTCGATCGCGGCGATCGATTGGCAGGTCGTCCCGACGGCGATCGAAGCGCTGATCCTCGAAGCGAATGAGATTCGGAAGATCAAGCCGCCGTATAACGTGATCGGCAAAGACGACTCGAGTTTTTTGCACCTCGCGATCACGAACGAGCCGTATCCGAAGCCGGTGCTCGTGCGTGGTCATGAGCTCGAAGCCTCTTCGAAAAAAGCGTACAAATACGTTTTTGGACCGTACACGTCCACCGCGTCCATTCGCGCGGCGCTCGAGTTGACGCGCAAGATGTTTCATTGGTCGGATTGCACGCCAGGCCAGAAACGCCCGTGCTTCTATTATCACATCAAGCTCTGTCCTGGCGTTTGCGTCGGCGCGATCTCAAGGCGCGACTACGCGAAGATTATCCGCCGTCTCGTGTTGTTTTTCGAAGGCAAGAAAGCGCAGATTTTGAGAGAAACGGAAAAGCAGATGAAAGCCGCCGCCAAGGCGCAGAATTTTGAAGAAGCTGCTAAGCTGCGCAACTTAATGTTCGCGCTCACGCACATTCAAGACGTCTCGGTGATCAAACGCGAAGACGATCCGCGCGAGGCGCGCGAACTCGGCATCAACATCTTCGGGCGCGTCGAAGCTTACGACATTTCAAATACCCAAGGCCAGCAGCCTGTCGCCTCCGGCGTTGTTTTCGTTGACGGCGCGCCGCGGAAGAGCCTCTACAAGAAATTCAAGATTAAAACCGTCAAAGGCGCGAACGATATCGCCATGATGAAGGAGGTGCTGCGTCGACGTTTCACGCATGCGCGTCCTGGAGAAAAAAACGATGCGTGGGGATTGCCCGACCTGCTCGTAATCGACGGCGGTCGAGGACAGGTCAATGCCGCGATGGACGTGCTGAGAAGCCTGCAGCTCAAGATTCCGACGATCGGCTTGGCGAAAGGCCCTGATCGGAAGCAGGACGTCGTTGTCTATGGCGAGCGCACTCCGGAACTCGTGCGCGTCGTGGCGCGCTACAAAAAAATCCTGCAGCACGTCCGCGATGAAGCGCATCGATTTGCCATCGCCTATCATCGAACCAGGCGAGGCAAGAGTTTTCTGGGAAAGAAGGATGCTTGACAAGGGCATTATTTTCGCATAGCCTAGCGTTCTCACCTTCACCAAAGGAGTCGTGATGGGAAAACTGGCACGGAAGCGTCATGAGGCAAGCGGCCGCAAGACGCAACGGATGGCGAAGCGGGGCCGCGAGTTCGAAGACGAGGTCAGCGCGCTCTTGCAGAAGATGCAGGACGAGGAGCTGATCGTCGGCTTCATCGCGCACGAACCGAACTCCCCGGAGGACCAGGACGGGCGCGATTTCACCGTCACGGTCGTGATCGGCGGCGGGGAAGTGTCCAAGAGCTTCGGCGTCACGATCTCACTCAGACACTGGAAGGAGTCCAGGATCAAGCACCCCGACGTGCCGCAGTTCTGCTTCCCGCTCGGCACGAAGCTCGAAACGATCCGCACCCGCATCCTCGAACTCTTCTCGCACAAGACCTGCTAGCCGGCGGGTTTTTTCATTGCGTGACGTCGCGTATTTTCACGCGCCGTTATCCACAAAATGAAGTGGGGAAGAGTATAGACAGGTGGTAGATAGTGGAGTATACTTGCATTGTAGTGGTGAGAAGTGGGGAAAACACAAAAGACACGCATGTTTATTGGCGAATATCGGCATTCGATCGACGACAAAGGACGCCTCGCGATTCCGGTAAAATTTCGCGGGGATCTTGAGTCTGGCGCAATCGTGACGCGCGGCCTCGACGGCTGCCTGTACGTCTATACGCCCGCCGAATGGCAGAAGTTGGCCGACAAGCTCGCCGCCATGCCGATGAGTCAATCCAATTCACGCGCCTTCGCCCGCTTGATGCTGGCCGGTGCCATGGATTGCGCCATCGACAAGCAGGGGAGGATCGTCCTGCCCGATTACCTTCGCTCGTACGCCGGCCTCAAAAAGAACACGGTCGTGGCCGGTTTGTACAACCACCTTGAAGTCTGGGACGAAAAAGCTTGGAACGCTTACAAGCAGAAAACCGAGAAGGATTCCGGCGACATTGCCGAACAGCTCGGTTCCCTCGGCGTGTAAGTATGCCTGGCCACATCCCGGTCCTCCTGGAGGAAATTCTTGCGCAGCTTGATTTAAAACCAAACGACAACGTCGTGGACGCGACGCTTGGCGGAGGCGGACATGCCTCAGCGCTCCTGGAGACGATCGCCCCGAACGGCCGTCTCCTGGGGATCGAATGGGACGGGCGCACGTTGGAGGAGACTCGCAAAAAACTCGAACGGTTCGGCTCACGCGCCATGCTTATCCGCGGGAGCTACCGCCGCTTAGAGGAGTTTGTGGGGGCGTGCGCCTTCCCTGACATCTCCGGAATCCTGTTCGACCTCGGTTACTCTTCGTTCCAGATCGACGACCCGGACCGCGGCTTTTCGTTCCGTTTCGACGGACCGCTCGACATGCGCTATGACGCTTCGGGCGACGTGACCGCGGCCGACATCGTCAACACCTGGCCGAAAGAGGAGCTCATTCGTATCTTCCGCGACTACGGAGAAGAACGCGCTTCCGGCCGCATGGTCGCCGCGATTCTCCAAGCTCGCGCCTACGCCTCCATCACGACGACTGCGCAGTTCGCCGCGATCATCGCTTCGGCCGTTCCCGAGCGCACGCGCTTCGGAAAACCGAAGATCCATCCGGCGACGCAAGCGTTTCAAGCGCTGCGCATCGCGGTCAACGACGAGCTCGGCAACGTCGAAGCGGTGCTGCCGCAAGCCGTGCGTGTGCTCAAGCCTGGAGGCAGATTGGCGGTCATCAGTTTTCACTCGCTCGAAGACCGCATCGTCAAAAACTTCTTTGAAGAATCCAAGGAACTCGAAGTTGTCACGCCGAAGCCAATCATGGCCGGTCGCGCCGAACTCGAGGTTAATCCGCGCGCCCGCACCGCCAAACTGCGCGTCGCGATCAAACGCTGAACACATGGCTCGAAAGTTTCATCATCGCCATCCTGCCAAGACGGTGCGCAAAGCGCGCGGTGGCTTTCATTTGAAGCCTGTGGCGTTCGTGTTGGCGGGTTTGGTCATGGTCTTCGGCGTCGGGTACCTCGTCGAAATCAACGTTGCTTCGTCGAAGGGGTATCAGATTCGCTCTCTTGAAAACCAGATTTCCGATTTGAAGGAGCAGAGCGAGAAATTGGAATTGAAAGTTGCGGAAGAGCAGTCGGTCCAGGCTGTCGAGACGAAAGTACAGGGGATGGGCATGGTGCCGACGCCGAACGTCGAATACATGGCTGTGACGGCGCCGACCGTCGCGATCCGCTAGTTTGAAAAAAGAAATCCCGGACCTCAAGGGGTCCGGGTTTTGCGTTGACGGAGCACACTCAGCGTCTGCGTCGCGAAGGAAACGCCGCCGAGCGCCGTCGCGACAATGAACGCAATCAGCGCGAGCGTCGTGCACGGGTAGCCGGCCGCCAAGAAGACAAGAAAGGCGATCGCGGCGATCTCCGCGTAGACCTTGAACTTGCCCCAGGCATTCGCGCCCGGTCTGAGACGCCAGCGCCACTCGACGACGACGCGCCCGAAGGTCAGCGCCAGCGCGAAGAACAGGGCGGCCCAGATGACGGAGCGCGGGAGCGCGT
>CAZKMF010000093.1:0-7127 GCA_964553975.1 uncultured Gammaproteobacteria bacterium
CTTTGCCGAGCTGCGTCCGGCGATCTCGCTGCTCCCCTATCACGAATTCTTCAAAGCGGCCGCCGTCATCGCGCTGGCTTATCTCGTGATTTTCGCGCTGACCGGCTTGTACGCGATTGAACGCCCGCGCCGCATTCTCGAAGAGGCAGTCAAAGTTGTTTCAGCCTGCACGCTCGGCGTGATGGGGCTCATCATTTTGATCTTTTTCCAACGCGAGCTCTTCACGTCGCGTTTTGTCGTCTTGGCCGCCTGGATCCTTTCGATCGTCTACGTCGCTTTCGTCCGTCTGCTTGTCCGATGGGCGAACCGCTTGCTGCTCAAGCGAGGCATCGGCGCGCGCCGCATTATCATCGTCGGCGGAAACGACCGCGCGACGCTCGCGATCGTCGACCAATTCGCTAAAAATCCCGCCAGCGGGTATCGCATCGCCGCACGCTTCTCTCGCTGGGATGACGCCGCCGCGAACGAAGCGTCCGCTCTTTGTGCGAAAAATGCCGTCGATGAAATCTTCGTGACCGACCCAGAAGCCGATAAGGAAGAAACGCGCGCCGTCATCGAATTCGCTGAAGATCACCATCTGACCTTCCGCTACGCAGCCGACACACTGGCCGCCCACGCTTCGCTCATGTCCACCACGATTGCCGGCATTCCCGTCATCGAAGTGAAGCGGACGCGTCTTGAGGGTTGGGGTCGCGTGTACAAGCGCGTCTTCGATATCCTCGCCTCGATCGTCTTGATTGTCGTCACGTCTCCGATCATGCTGCTCACCGCGATCGCCGTCGCCCTTGAATCGCGCGGTCCGGTGATTTTCCGCAACCAACGCGTCGGCCTCGAAGGCCTCTCTTTCCGCGTCTACAAATTCCGCTCGATGCGCGCGGACGTTTCCGTCGGCGAGCAGTTCGGCGATCAGCGCGCCGCCCTTGAACTTGCGAAAAAGTTAATTGAAGAACGCGGCATCAAAGAAGGCCCTGTCTACAAAATCAAAGACGATCCGCGCGTCACGCGCGTCGGCCGCTTCATCCGCCGCTTCTCGATCGACGAACTCCCCCAATTTTTTAACGTGTTGAAAGGCGACATGAGCCTGATCGGTCCGCGTCCGCACCAGCCGCGCGAGGTCGAGAAGTACCAGCGTCATCACAAGCGCGTCCTCATGATTCGCCCCGGCATCACCGGTTTAGCGCAGGTCTCCGGCCGCTCTGACCTCGCCTTCGAGGACGAAATCCGCCTCGATACCTTCTACATTGAAAACTGGACACCACTCATGGATTTGGCGATTCTTTTAAAGACACCACTCGTCGTGTTTGCCAAGAAGGGCGCATACTGACCCGACATATGGAAGCATTGTACAGAGAAGTCCATGGCCTTACCTGGAGAGACGTGGTTGGCGGCCTTCTCGGCACTTCACTGCTGCTTGGTTGGGTCCTTTTTCTTGCGTGGCAGTACGTTTTCCTCCTAATCTTCTTTCTCGCCTTGCAGTGGCTCTGGAACTCTCGTCGTCCAGTTGTGGTTACGGTCGTGAAAAACGGAATACTTGTGCTCGACCGACAAATTGGCGGACATTACAAGGCGGATTTTTCGGAAATTGAATGCCTGGAAGAAGGTGAAAACTTCCCTCTTGGCACGTGGGGCTTGAGCTGGGCTCGCGGCTTTCATCGTCTCCATTTTTCGTATATGAAGCCTCGCACGATTCGCATGCGTTGGTGGCGCGGCGTACGCATCCTGAGCAACGGGGTCTGGAAGGTTTTTCCCGTGGCCGACTTCCGCGCGTTCACTGAGGCCTTGTCCAAAGCCGGTTTTACTGGTTCCATACGGGCATGAAAGTTGCTTTGGTGCACGATCATCTCGTCCAGGACGGAGGGGCCGAAAAGGTCCTTTTGGCGCTCCAGGAGATTTTTCCGAACGCCCCAACGTTTACCCTGCTCTACGATCCGAAGCGCGTGAGCAAGGATTTTTTGGGTAAGGACATTCGTACTTCGTTTTTGCAGAAAATTCCGTTTGGGTTGAAGAGATACCAGTGGTTCCTACCGCTCATGCCGGCAGCGACCGAAAGCCATGATCTGTCTGAATTTGACGTCGTCATTTCAAGCTCGAGCGCGTTCGCGAAAGGCATCATTACCAAACCGGGGACGCTGCATATTTGCTATTGTCACACCCCGACGCGCTATCTTTGGAGCGACACGCACAGTTACGTACAGGAGTTGAACGCAAACCGGCTGACCAAAGCGCTCTTGCCGATGCTTTTCAACAAGCTGCGCGTCTGGGACCGTCTTTCGTCGGACCGCGTCGATCGCTTCATCGCCAACTCGCGTACCGTCGCCGAACGCATCCGCAAATACTACAACCGCGACTCCGACATCATCTATCCCCCGGTCGAGACGGAGAAGTTTTCCGTTTCGGAAAAACCTGGAACGTATTATCTCGCGGGCGGCCGCCTTGTTTCCTATAAGAGATTTGATCTCATCATTCAGGCCTTCAACCGTTTGGGATTGCCGCTCAAGATTTTCGGCAGTGGCCCTCTCGCCGACGCCTACAGGAATGAAGCGCGTTCGAACATCGAGTTCGTCGGCAAGGTCAGTGACGCCGAAAAAGCGGCGTTGTACCGCGGAGCGATCGCTTTCATCCATCCCCAGGAGGAAGACTTCGGCATCACCGCGCTTGAATCCATGGCGGCCGGTCGGCCCGTCATCGCGTACGGCCGCGGCGGCGCGCTTGAAACAGTCGTCCCGGGCGTGACGGGCGAATTCTTCCAAGACCAGGAATGGGAAGATCTGGCGGCGACGATCATTCGTTTTGACGCTTCGGCGTACGATCCAAAAACGATCCGCGCGCATGCGGAGGCGTTCGACAGCAAAGTCTTCAAACGACGCATCGCCGTCTTCGTTTCCGAAGCTTGGAAGGCGCACACATCTTCCGGCGTGCTTGAAAAAGAGAAGCGCGTCGAACGTTCCAAACACCTCGCCAACGTATGAAACATCACATGCTCCGTTTCTTCTCGAAACCGTCGCAGGCGATTTTCGCCACCGCCCTCGCATTCGCCCTCCTGTTTGGCGCTATTGCGATGCTCCTGCCTCCCCGCGTAAGCGTCTCCATGTCCTTCACGGTCGCGCAGCGCGCACGGCCGGTCACGACGGAATATTCCTACGACGGCTACTATGTCATTCGCGCCTCCGAATTGATTTCCGACACGCTGATCAGCTGGCTTTCGACGCCTTCCGTCGTCAAAGAAATCTACGACGCCGCGCACGTGCCGCTTACCGATACGCAAGCCTACGCCGCTGCCGGCCGTGCCTTTCGCGCCAAGAAATTCTCCAGCCAGAACGTCGTCGTGACGTTCAGTGCATCCGACGCTTCGACGGCGGGTAAACTGGCGGAGGCTGCCTCAAAAACACTTTCAAGCCGCGCAAACGGACTCGTCGCTTCCTCGGCGAACGATTCGCTTTTCGCCGTCACTTCGGCAAAACCTGTCATCGCCGACGCGCGGACAACACCGAAACGTGCGGCGGTCGCCGGAGCCTTTCTTGGGGCATTCATCGGCTTGGCGTTCGCCTACGTCGCCCAAAAGAAAAATCCGCAGGCGTAGGCCTACGGACACAGGTAGGGTTCGGGGTCGACGAATTCTTGGCCATGCCGCACATTGAAGTGTAGGTGCGGACCGGTCGTGTACGGCCCTGATCCGATCGCGCCTTTCTTCCCGCCGGAGAGCCCAATGACGTCTCCCCGTCTCACGTACTCGCCTACGTGCACATCAATGCGCCGCAGATGCATGACGTCATACGTCCAATCCGTTTCGAACCGGATTCTGACGCTCGAAGCGTGATCCTTATCGACGACCGGATTGACGAAGACGACGCGTCCAGACGCTGACGCCCTGACCTCCGTACCGACATCCGCCGGCAAGTCGATCGCGTCGTGATCGCCGATCTGCTTCTTGAAGACGTATTTCGGATCGTGAAAACCCATCGAAACGTGCCGATGCCCGTCACCCATGGGCCAGCTGAGGCAGCCGACACCGAAGGGCAGCGGATACGGACGTACGAGGTACCGAACCCGGACTTGAACGGTCGCGGAGCCGCACGCGCCGTGGCCAAGCGCGACGACCAGGAGTACAAGGCGTGCAGCACGCATCGGTCACCTCCTTTATCACCATGTCTCAACACGGGCAAAACGTCAATCCTCGCATCCTGATGGACGGCCGCGCGCTCTTGGAGCCTTCCAGCGGCGGCGTGTTTGAGTATGCGCGCCAGCTTTCGAACGCGCTTAAAGCCTCGGAACGCGTCCGGTTGGAAGTATGGGCAAACGCCACGCAAGCCCGGCCGAGCGAGTTTGTCGACACGCGTACGCGCATTCCTAACAAGCTCTTGAACGCAGCGATGCGGCTTTGCGGACGTCCGCGCGTTGATCTTTTTGCCAAAACAAAACCCACTCTCTGCTGGTTGCCGAATCCGAATTTCTTAGCGCTCTCCCCCGCCGTACCGCTCGCGCTCACGATTCACGACCTCACCTTCGAAACGTATCCGGAATTTTTCTCGATCAAGCAGCGCCTCTGGCACCGTGCCGTTTCGCCGCGAACGTTGGCCGAACGTGCATCGTTACTTTTCGCCGTTTCTGAAACGACAAAACGCGATGTCGTTGAACGCTGGGGGTTGCCCGCCGATCGCATCACCGTGACGCACGAAGGAGTTTCTCCGGAGTTCTTCAACGCGCCGACCCACGCGCAACTTCAACACCTGCGCTCGGTGCACCGCCTGCCGGAGCGTTTTATTCTGCACGTCGGCGCGCTTGAACCGAGGAAAAATCATCTGGGGCTGCTTGAAGCCTATCATCAGCTGCGGCCGCAGGCGCGCTACGCGAATCTCGGTCTCGTGCTCGCTGGTCCTGCCGGATGGAACAACACTGAGCTGTTTCAAGCGATCCGCAGAAGCCCGTACCGCGACGAGATTCATACCCTCGGTTATGTCGACGATCTGGAGCGGCGCTGCTTGTATCGCCTCGCGTCCCTCCTCGCTTTCCCTTCCTTTTATGAAGGGTTCGGGCTGCCTCCGCTTGAAGCTATGGCGTCCGGTTTACCCGTCGTCGCTTCTCATGCCGGAGCGCTCAGCGAAGTCGTGGCCGACGCCGGACTTCTGACGGATCCGTACCGTCCAACAGAGCTCGCGGCTGCTATCGCCGCAGTCCTCGACTCCCCTTCTCTCGCGGCGCGTTACGTCGAACGCGGACGCGAACGCGCAAAGCGATTTACGTGGGCAGCGTGCGCAAAAAAAACCGAGGAGGCGATGCGACGCCTCCTCGCGTGAAGGCTCCCGTGCAGCGGGAGCCTTTTCGTTCCGCTAAGACTTAACCGTTCTCTGCCGTACTCGTAGAGCTCGCGGGTGCCGAACCCGAACTCCCTGAAAGAACACTCGTCTCCGCCGTTCCCGTACCCGACCCGGTGGAACCCGAGCCGGACGGTACCGACGATGACCCGTCCGAGAGAGGCGTCGACGTCGCCGCCCCAATGGGGGGACCGGAGCGACGGTCGTCGACACCAAGGATCCAATACTCGAACGGCAAAGTTGTAGTGGCCGGCCTGGCCAGGTGTAGCGTGAAGTTGCCTTCACCCTTTTCTCCGATCCAATAGCCTCCGCCCGGATCTCCCAAGAGGGAGACGAAGACTTTGGAATTGGATTTCATGAGGGGGTTTTGCACGACGACGGCGTCATATCCGCTTTGGACCGCGCCTTCCGCCGCACTCGCGTTCGTCTGCGACTGCACCATGACGACGTTTTCGGTTTGCACCGTTTTCGCCTCCACCGTTTGCGCGGTGAGAATGCCGTCCGAACTCACGCTCCAGAGGCCCGTCGTCGAGACGATAGCCGAAACATTCGAGAGGACGGAATTCTTGAAGTCGATGAGCGAATCGCCCGAGACGGTGAGTTCGCCACCGGCGCTTGAGGCCGTGACGGCTTTCGGTCCGTTCCACCAGGAAGGATTCACGAAGACCGTGATTGTGCCGACACCGTTCGCGTTCCAGCCTTCCAAAGCGATACCGATGACGCGGCCAGCTTCGACCGCCTTCATGCCGACGCCGCGCATGGAAGATGACGTAATCGGATCGCCCGGTTTGATGTCGCCGGACTCCGTCGTGACTTTGACCGGCACGCGTCCGGCCAGCGCGACCGGCTGGAGATTGATGCCGTTTTTGCCGGTCAGGAACCCGGGTTTCGTCGAGATGACGCCAATCAAGCTGTTCTCGTAGGCGCCGGCGGTCTTTTTCACGCCGTAACCGTTGGCATTGTTGGGATCGACCATCACGAGATCGCCGGCGTCGAGATCCGGCGCGGCCGGGAAGGTTTCAGCATAGTCGAATCCGCCGTTCACCGTGAGAGAGCCCGCGAGCGCCAGATCACCGTTTTGATTCAGCGAAGCGAGAAGCGCGTTGTCGTTGTTGCGGAAGGAGAGTTGATAATCGGTCGCCGCGGTCGCTTCGTTAAGGACGGAGATGTTGCGCGTGACGGCGCTGTTTGAAGCGCTGTCCCACGTCGAACTCTTGAAGTTCAGCGCGTAGGAAGAGAACGACGTACCCGAGGCGGAAGAGACGCCGATCGGTTTGAAGCCGAAGTTGTCGTTGAAGAGCGAGGTTGCGCCGTCCGTCGTGATGGCAAGACCGGAGTGCCAGCCGTTACCCATGAAGACGAGGATCGTGCCCTGGCCAGGACCGTTCCAGGCTTCGAGCGCCTGACCAACGATCATGCCGGGCTTGGTCGACTTCATACCGACGCCGGAAACGGACGAGGACGCGATCGGGTCGCCGATGGCGATCGCTCCGTTTTCCATGCTGACCTTCACGCGCACGCGGCCCTTCAAAGCCACCGGCAAAGGATTCGCGCTCGCGGGAATGTTATAACCGATCGAGTTGAAGTCGCCGGCGTCGTTCGGATTCGAGATGACGCCGATGATCGTGCTCGTATACGCCGCCTCCGTTTTCACGACCTGCGGCACCTGATCGCCGTTCGACGCGCTGACAACCATCGTTCCCGGCATGACGATATCGCCCATGCCGAGACCCTGCGCGGCCGGATACATTTCCATGTAGTCGGCGGCCGGAGCGTTGGCGCAGTCAATGATCATCTGGTTCGTGCTCACGCCGT
>CAZKMF010000094.1:0-20543 GCA_964553975.1 uncultured Gammaproteobacteria bacterium
GGCTCTCGATTATCCCTCTCGGCATCGATCGCGAGGAGCTCGATTTTTTGGAACGCGACGAGGCGCGCGCACGGCTCGCCACGTTGTGTGCGACGCGTTTCGACAGGTTGCTGATCGGTACGATCGCGAACGCCTACCCCGCGAAAAATCTTCCGGCGCTTTTTGAAGCTTTTGAGGGTTTGGCCGCAGATTTTACGGAACTCGATCTCGTCATCCTCGGCGACGGACCAGAAATGCCGAAACTGCGTGCCGCGCACGCACGTCTCCCCCACCGTGATCGCGTATTTCTTCCCGGAGCCGTGCCTGAAGCCGCCCGTTTTCTGAAAGCCTTCGACATCTTCACGCTCCCTTCGACGAAAGAAGGTTTGCCTTGGACGATACTCGAGGCTTCGCTCGCGGAGCTTCCGATCGTCGCTACGAAAGTAGGCGCGTTGCCGGAGTTGATTGAGAATGGAAAGACGGGAATTTTGGTCGAACCCGGCGACATCCCAGCACTCCGACGCGCACTGCACGATCTGCTTTCAAACCGCACGCTCTATCAAGAAATCAAAAGCGGCGCCCCGCAGATTGCGGAACGCCGCTCGGGCACGGCGATGACTGAAGCCACGCTCGCCCTCTATCGCACGATTATTGGCCGTTCGCGGTAATCCGATCGCGATCACCGGCGATACCGTCGATCAGCTGAATCTTATCCGGGAAGAGTACACGTGCCTCTTTGATTACAGCGTCACTCTTGGCGTGATCGCCGAGCGCCCAAAGGCCGATCGCGCCTGTCAGATCCCACTGCACGTTGCGCACGCCGCTTTCCACGGACGCTTTTTGCAACGCGACGAGATCCTTCCAGCGTTTTCCGTTCAAGAGATGTAAGGTTCCGTATTCGACTTCGCTCCAGGCGTTGCGATCGCCGATGACTTGAGGATGCTGGGCAAGATAGCGCGCGCCTTCGGCTGCGTCGCGGAACTCAAGCTGCCAACGGATCCACCAGGCGTGACCGTACGGATTTTCCGGGTCGAGTTCCACCAAGCGTTTGATGTGTTTTTCTGCTTCGTCGAGCTGGCCTTTTTCCCACGCGATCTGCGCCTGGATCACCTCGACTTCATGGCGATTCGGTGAGCGGGCGCTGGCGCGCGCGGCCACATCTTCCAGCGCAGCCTGCTGCTCCGCGGTGCGCGGCGTGAAACTGAGATAGGAGGAGGCGGTGACGAGCGCCTGCACATAATCGTCGCGATACGTGAAGCGGCGGTACTCATCTTCCGCCAGATCGATCAGGATCGGCTTGTAGTTACCTTCTAAGTACTCGCCGCGCGCCTGGCTGAGATGAGAGACGAGCGCACGGATGTCGCGTTCGTAGTACGGTGACTTTTTCTGGCGCAGCTCCGTCAGCATGCCGTTCCACTCTTCCGCGGTGTGGCCCTGTTCCGAAAGCGCGACAATCATCTTCGACGTGATTTCGGCTGATCGGGTCGTTGCGGCCACCGTGTTCAGGCACCAGAACGAGAGGAGCGCGGCCAGAATGGCGAGTGGGATACCCGCCTGCGACGTTTCATCAGGACCTTCTTCAACAACGTCCTTGCCACCACCATCGGCCGCGACGAGCGCGAACATCGTGATCAACGCCAGATACGACATCGGCGTTTCGAAGATGAAGAGGTTCGTTCCCACCTGCGAGAACGCGGCGATCGTGAGCATCGCGCCGGACGACCAGTCCGAACGTCCGCGCGTAACGGCGAGCCGCACGGCAAAGAAGAAGATGGCGGCGTAGGCCAAGAGCCCGATCACGCCAAGGTTGTGCAGTATTTCGAGAACCAGGTTATGCGGTCGGTCTTGACGGCTCTCGTATTCGCCATAACGAAGCGTTTGCGGATTGTAGTTGAAGTAGTAGCCGTCTTCGAAGTTCTCCGGACCCCAACCCAGAAGAGGCTTCTGTGTGATGCCTTTCACGGCGTTCTCAAGCAGAAGCGAACGTGAACCCTTCGTTTCTTGGAAATACTGAATTGAAAGGCGTTCGTTATAGAGCCAACGTTTCATCGGCTGCACCTGGTTGCCGATCAGATAGATAACGACCATCACTGCAAGGAAGCCGAGTCCTGCCAAGCTGAACTTACGCGCCCGCGCGCCTCCGCGGACGGCGGCGATCACGATCGCGACGAGAAGACCGATCGCCACGCCGAGCAGCGCGCCTTTCGATTTCGTCGTGAAGATGCCGATCATAACCAGCGCACCGGCCGCGCACCACAACCAGCGCAGTCCCGTCTTCCAATAACGCAGCGCGAGCCAGCCGCAAAGGAAAAGATGCGGCACGAGATACTGGCCGAGATAGCTGGCATTGCCGAGGGCCGCCGAACCGCGCACGTCCGTCACGCCGGCGGCCGGAAAGGAAACCTGGATGATCGCGTGCAGTGACATGATAACCGCGGAGAGTACGGAGGCGATGACGGGTTGCACCAAAATCTTCCGCCACATCGCGCCCGCCATCAGGAAGAAGGCGAGCAGATGGTATTGGAAGAACATGCCCGTCAGACGGTCCGGCTTCGACCACATGCTGCGGTGCGCGTTATCGCCGAGCAGCATCGACAGCGTTGCGATAGCGAAATACGCCAAGAGCGCGTAGAGGAACGGACTCTTGGCCGGGCGGAATTCCTTGCGGCGGAAGGCGAGGAGCACGTAGATCGGGAACAGCGCCTCGACGAGCATCTGGAACGTGAGAATCTTGCCGGTCACCCAAGGATAGAGGTGATTCAACCAGACCACGAACGGCAGCAAGAAGATCGCGAACAAGCCGTAACGCACGACGTTCAGGAGAAACGCGTCAAAGGATTTCATTGGGACGTTCTGCATAGAGGATATGCGATGGAATAGATGTCGCCTGCGCCCATGATCAGCATGATAGCACCTTTCGGATCGGCTTCTTCGAGCTGTCTCAGCGCCTCCGGCGGATCGGCCGCGTACGATATGCGTCCGACCTTGCCGCGTTTTTCAACGGCCTCGACAAGCGCCCGCGAAGAAATTTCCGCTTCACCTTCTTTGCGACCTTCGACGCCGTAGATTTCGCAGAGGATTAACGCGTCGGCGAGATCGAAGGCGGGCACGAACGCGTCGAACAGTTTTCGCGTACGATCGTGGTGATGCGGCTGGAAGGCAACAATGAGTTTGCGACCCGGATAAAATTCTTTTGCCGCCGCGAGCGTTGCTTCGATGGCGTCGGGTGTGTGGCCGTAATCTGAAATGACGGGCGCGCCCTCACGTGTGCCAACACGTTCGAACCGCCGCCAAATGCCCGCGAACTCCCCTAGCGCCGCGCGAACCGCGTCCTCGTTTGCGCCCAGAGCGCGCGCCGCACTCATGGCCGCGAGCGCATTTGAAACGTTGAACGCGCCCGGCACACGCAACTCCAAACCGCGCCAGGCTTCGCCGTCTTGAAACACCGCGTCAAAACGTTGGAGTCCTTCGGATGTTTCATATTCTTCGACGTGCAGTTGCGCCTCTGGGGTGAATCCGAACGTCGCACGCGCGCCTCGCCCTTCACCGTACGTCTCGCGACTACCCGCGTCATCCAGATTCCAAAACAACATCCCATCCGCCGGCAGCTTGGCGACGAATTTTTTGAATGTCGCTTCGATGTGCGCCAAATCGCGATAGTAATCGAGATGATCTTCGACAATCTTCGTCGTCACGACCATCGCGGGTTCGAGGCTCATGAACTGCTCGCGATATTCGCAAGCCTCGACGACGAGCAGATCGCTCTTGCCGAGGCGCAGGTTTCCGTATTCGAAACTCGGCACGCGACTACCAACGACGACCGTCGGATCGAGCCCGGCTTTCTCGAGCATGAGCGCCAGCATCGCGGTGGTCGTCGATTTTCCGTTCGTGCCGCAGATCGCGATCGTCTTGTAGTGCTTTGAAAGGAGGCCGAGGAATTCAAAATAGCTCATCTGCGGGATACCGAAACTCGCCGCGGCTTGGCGTTCAAGCTGCGTCTCCGGCGCGGCCGACGTGTAGATGAGAAGATCGAGATCGGGCGCGATGTGTTCCGCGGAAGGTTCGACGACGCGCACGCCCGCGCGCTCGGCGTCAGCCGTCACGACAGAACGCGTCGTGTCGGAACCGCTGACGTCCTTTCCCTGTAAACGCAAAAATTTAGCGACGGCGGAAACGCCGATGCCGCCGACGCCGACGCAGTGAACGCGATGAAGATGCGCGAGATCGAGTGCCATGTCAGGGTCAGCCTACCCGTTCGGCAGCCACTTTTCAAGCAAAAGGAAAAGGGACCGTCATGGTCCCTCGGTGCGCGGAGTCGATCAAGCGGCGACGCGGCGGCTTGCGTGGTTCTTGCCGTCCCAGGGCAACAGCTTCTTCGTCTCGATCTCGTAGACCTCGCCTTGGTCGACCTCGCCCAGGAGATCGGCCACGAGCGGCTTCGGGAAGACGACGAGCTGGATGGTGTAGATCTCGTCGCGCGCGACGAGCGTCCAGCCCCACCAGAGGTGACTCGTGGCGTAGCACTGGCGCGCCGCGTCGTTCTTGGTCATCGCGAGCACCGCGCTCGTCTTGCCGTACTCGAGGTCGTTGAGGCGCCGCATGAGCAACGCCCGCTCGCACGCCGGGTCCTCGAAGGTGACGGGTGTCACCTGAAGGACGAGCTCGGACGGCGCGGGCGGAAGGGTGTCGATGTAGACAGGACCGTCCGTGATGATGGTGGCTCCGAGCTGCATCGCCTTGCCGAACTCACGATAGTTGACGTCCACGGCTGGTTTCTTGCACATGCGCGTTTCCCCTCTCTGTTTCTGGATTGGCAGTCGAAAGAACGGGCTATCTTTACAGCTTTTAGCCGGAATGTCAAGCTGTGCGCGTCCAGACCAAAAGAGAGGAGCTGTGCCATGGCCGATGACAAGAAGACCGGTGGTGACGAGCGTGAGAAGCCGAAGGAGCCGATCGACCCCGGGAAGGTGGTCGTCAAGGTCCTCCCGAACGAGACGCCGACTCCCAGGAACGCCAGCCGCAAGGACGCGCATCGCATCGCGACGGACAACGCCGACAAGCAGCGCCGCGCCGACAAGGCGACGGGCGACGACAAGGGCGGCGCGACCAAGGAGGTCCGCGAGGCTATCAAGGAAGCCGCTCCCAAGGGCCGCGACGCCCAGGAGAAGGCCGCCGAGAAGGCTGCGGCCGACGTCGGCAAGAAGCTCGATCCCAAGGTCTTCGGCGGCGTGAAGGTCGACATCCCCGGCACCGCGCCGATCGTCGCACCCGCGACCGAAGGCGCTCCGCCCGCCCCCGCGCCCACCGAGAAGAAGGGCACCTGACCGAAGCCGACCCGCGTGTCGGCCTTTTTTTATCCGCGCGACGGCAACTGGTAAAAAAAGACCGTTCTGCTAGACTGGCCGTACTATGTTTGATGCCTATAAAGGCGCGCGCGTTCTCGTGACGGGCGGCGCCGGTTTCATCGGTTCCCACCTGACGGACCGTCTGCTCGATCTTGGAGCGACCGTCGTTGTTCTTGACGATCTTTCAACCGGCAAGCGCGAAAACCTCTCGCAGCACGACAACAACCCCTCTTTTACCTTCTTGCACGGCAACGCCAACGACTGGGCGACGCTCGATCGCGTCTTCGACGAGCACAAACCGGAATACGTTTTCCATCTCGGCGCTTTCTGCGGCGTGAAACGCGTCGAAGAACGTCCGCTTGATGTCTTGAAAGATATCGATGGCATCCGCGCGATTTTCGAATTCTGCAAGGATCGCAAGGTCAAGAAAATTTTGTATTCGTCTTCGTCGGAGGTCTACGGCGAGCCGGTCACACTGCCGACGCGCGAGCACGGACCAGTCAATCCGAGCCCGCGCGATCCCTACAGCATCGTCAAAATGCTCGGCGAGAACCTGACCTATCACTATTACCATCAGTACGGCTTAAAAACCGTGGCGCTGCGCTTTTTCAACGTCTACGGTCCGCGTCAGGAAAGTTCTCCGTACGGATTCGTCGTTGGCATCTTCTTGAACCGCGCGCTGCACAACGAGCCGTTGCAGATTTTTGGCGACGGCACGGCAACGCGCGATTTCGTCTTCTATAAAGACAACATCAACACGATCCTGACGGCGATGTTGAAAGATTCGACGAACGGCGAAACGATCAACGTCGGCAAAGGCACGCCGACCACGATCCAACAGCTTGCCGAAAGCGTCGCCGCGCTGGCGGAAAAAGACCTCAAGATCGAATACCTGCCGGTACGCAAAATGGAAATCAAGTACCGCACGCCCGACGTCACCAAGATGCACGAGCTGATCGGCTGCAAAGCCGAAACGTCGCTCGAAGCCGGCTTGCGCGAGACGTACGAGTACATGAAACAGAAGCATGACCGCGCCTAAACACGTGCTCGTCTATTCCGCCTTTTACGAACCGTTCGTCTCCGGCGCGGAGCGGATGGTCGTTGAAGCCGTCCGCCGCTTGGCCGGACGGTTTTCGATAACAGTCGTCACAGCGAGACTTGACGCGACGCTGCCGAAACGAGAAACAAAAAAACTGGAAGACGGTTCCGCCTACGAGATCGTCCGCCTCGGTCTCGGCAAAAAGTGGGATAAGTTTTTGTTTCCCCTCCTCGCGCCGCTCTGGTCGCTCAAGCAACCGCACAACCTCGTCCACGCCGTCATGGAATCGTACGCGGGCATTGCGCTCTGGTGGTACCGCGCCTTCGGAGGCAAAAAACCGACGATCCTCACGTTGCAATCCGGCGATCTCGACATGCCGGAGAAGAACCGAAAGATTCCCCGCTTCGTGTGGAAGCGCATCCACACGTCGCCGACGCTCGTTGTCGGCATTTCAACGGCGCTGACCGCGCGCGCCAAGAAGCTCGGCGCCGAGAATACCGTCACGATTCCGAACGGCGTCGATTTCGGACACTTGGCCGCCGTGCCGCGCCTCGGTGTAAAAACACATCGCGTCGTCACTGTCGCGCGTCTTTCTCCGGAAAAGGGTCTCCCCTTCCTGATTGAAGCCATGAAGATCGCGCGGCACACGATTGCCGACGCCGAGCTTTTCATCGTCGGCGGCGGCGCGCTCGAACACGAACTCAAAATATTCACGAACGACCATTCGCTTCAAGAAGTCGTGCATTTTCTCGGAGCGAAACCGAATCTCGAAGCGATGACCGAAGTCGCGCAAGGCGCCGTTTTCGTACTGCCTTCGCTCGGCGAGGGTCTCGGCATCGTCCTGCTTGAAGCGCAAGCGCTCGGCGTGCCGGTGATCGGCACGAATGTCGGCGGCATTCCCGACGTGATCGCGCACGAGGAAACGGGTTTGCTCATCCCCGCTTCGGACGCGAAGGCGACCGCGGCAGCGATCACGCGCATCCTTGCCGATCGCGGACTTGCCGAACGCCTCGCGCACGAAGCGACCGCTCGCCTTTCGAAATTCGATTGGGACGCGATCATTGAGGACTACGCCAAGCTCTACGAAAAAATGGCTTGAGTTGCAAAATTTCGACGGCGGCGTACACTTCCAAAAGATCTTCCAAAGAGGCTGTCATGCTCGTAGGAATCCGTAACGAGACTGGTTCCGACCTCTTCCTGTCCGTGCTTGTCAGGGAAAAGTCCGTGCAGTTCCTGCTCTATTCGACCAAGCCGCGCGGCATCAAGACCACACATCTGCCGCACGGCGCCGACCACGGCGTTCCCGACCGCCCCGACGGCACGCGGACGCGCGTCGTGATGTCCGCCACCGACATGACGCTCTTTGCCGCTAAGAAGACGCGCCGCCTCGTCCACTTGGACAAGAAGAGTCGCGCCAAAGGCAAAGAAAGCTACATCCTGTACACGCTTCGTCTCGCGAACTGATTCTCTCACGCCACGCGTGAGACTTTTTTCACCCGACGTATGATGCTCCCCCATTTGCACAGCCAGGACAACGCGCTCGCCGAACTTATCCGTGCTGAGGCGCACCGCCAGCAAGAAGGCCTCGAAATGATCGCGTCCGAAAACATCGTTTCGGAAGCCGTCTTGGAAGCGCTCGGCTCGCCGCTCACCAACAAATATTCCGAAGGCTATCCCGGCAAGCGCTATTACGGCGGCAACGAAGTCGTGGATCACATCGAGTCGTTGGCGATCGAACGGGCTAAGGCGCTCTTCGGCGCCGAACACGCCAATGTCCAGCCGCACGCCGGCTCCCCCGCCAACATGGCCGCCTACATGGCGCTCACGGAACCTGGCGCGACGATCTTGGCGATGGACTTGGCGATGGGCGGACATTTGACGCACGGTTCGCCGGTGAACTTCTCCGGGAAGCTGTATCACTTCGCGCATTACGGCGTGCGCCGCGACACGCACCTCATCGACATGGACGAAGTGCGCAAGATTGCGCTCGAAACCAAGCCGAAGATTATTGTCGCCGGTTTCACCGCCTATCCGCGCACACTCGACTTCGCCGCCTTCCGTGCCATTGCCGACGAGGTCGGCGCCTATTTGATGGTGGATATGGCGCATTTTGCGGGCCTCGTGGCCGGCAAAGCCTTTCCGAACCCCGTCCCGTACGCCGACGTCGTCACGACCACGACACATAAAACGCTCCGCGGTCCGCGCGGCGCCATGATTCTTTGCAAAAAAGAGTTCGCCAAAAAAATCGATTCGGCCGTTTTCCCCGGCATGCAGGGCGGTCCGCTTGAACACGTCATCGCTGCCAAAGCCGTCGCCTTCGGCGAGGCCTTGAAACCGGAGTTTGCGACCTATCAGCGGCAGGTCGTCAAAAACGCGCAAGCGCTCGGCGCTTCGCTTGAACAGGAAGGCGTGCGCGTTATCACGGGCGGTACCGACAACCACATGATCCTCGCCGATCTGACCGAGTTGGGTATCAGCGGGAAACCAGCCGTCGACGCGCTCGACGCTTCGCGCATCTACACCAACATGAACATGATTCCGTATGATCCGCGCAAACCGATGGACCCTTCCGGACTTCGCATCGGCACGCCGGCGCTCACGACGCGCGGCTTGAACGAAGACGACATGCGCGCGGTTGGAACGCTTATCGCCCGCACGCTCAAGCAGCCGAATGATGCCGCGACGCGCGACGACGTGCTTCAAAGCGTCGCGAAACTCTCCTCCGCTCACCCGATCTATCCTGAATGGAACGCATGACGACGCATTGTATCGACGGCCGCGCGCTTGCCCGCGCAATTCGCGCTTCCGTCGCCGCCGAAATCACGGAACTCGAATTACGCCCGGGCCTGGGCGTGATTTTGGTCGGCGACGATCCCGCTTCGCGGCTCTACGTCGCCTTGAAAGAAAAAGCCTGCGCCGAAGTCGGGATCCAATACACGCAACGGCTCTTTCCGACCGATACGCCACAGGAAGACATTATCGCCGCCGTCAAAGCGCTGAACACGGACCCGGAAATCGACGCCATCCTCGTGCAGCTGCCGCTGCCTTCGCATATGGACGCCGACGACGTCGTTGCGGCCATGGACCCGAAAAAAGACGTCGACGGTTTTCATCCGGAGAACCTGTTCGCCTACCTTGAAGGTTCGGGTGAGGCGCCGGGGCTTGTCGAGGTTATTTCAATGCTTCTCGACGAAGCAAAGGCACCCGCGCACGGACTCGCCGCGGTCTTGGCCAACAGCGCCGTCTTTTCGGCGCCGGTCGAAACGATGCTTTCTCGCCGCGGACTCGAACCGACGGAAGACGCGGCTGCTGCGGATGTTGTCGTCACAGCGCTCGGTAAACCGGGTTCGCTCGCGGCCGAGCAGATCAAGCCAGGCGCGATCGTTATCGACGTCGGTACGACGCGCGTTGACGCGCATACCGTCGGCGATGCCGACGCTACGAGTTTGAACGGCGTGGCTGGCGCGCTGACGCCGGTGCCCGGAGGCGTCGGTCCGATGACGGTCGCGATGCTGCTCTAGAAAACGCTAGAGCTCGCGAAACGCCGCCGAAACATTTCCTGAAAAAGAACAGGCGCTCGTCTCAATATGAGGCGAGCGCTTGCGCGTTACGGCTTGGCTGCCGTCCCCGTCGAGACGGACGTACGGTTACGACCGCCGCGCTTCGACCGATAGAGGGCCGTGTCAGCCCTAGCGACGAGCGCTTCCGCCGTCAGACCGGGCTCGTAGGTCGCCACGCCGACCGAGATCGTCATGTCGAGCATGATCTTCTGGTCGTCTTCTGGAGAGACGCGTACGGGCATCGGCGTGCCGCCGACCGCCATGCGGATCTGTTCGGCGTGAGCGTACGCTTCCTTCTCGCTGGCGATCAGTTTGGCGGCGAACTCGTCGCCGCCTTGCCGCGTCAGCAAGTCGCTTGGCCGCAAGAAGAACCGGCCGGCGCGGCGTGCCATCGCCTGGATCATCTGGTTGCCGGCGAAGTGACCGTACGTGTCGTTGACCTTCTTGAGGCCGTCGCCGTCGAACAGGATCACGGACACCGGACGACAGAGCGCGCGGCTGAATTGCGCGCGCTCGCACTCGGCGATGTCGCGGCCGACGGAACGCATGAGCGTCTTGACGTAACGCAGTCCGGTCAGAGGATCGCAGCTGACCGCTTCGACGTCGATCACGGAGACGTGCAGCCATTCGTGGCCGTTGTGATCGATACCGAAGGTGATGGAGACCATGACATCAACCGCGCCTTTCGTCGGAGATTCCAGCACCGCCACTTCGTTGCGGCTGAAGAGCGTCTGGATGCTCTGCCTCCGCGAGCGACCGCGCGGCGTCACGTCAGCCTTGAGCGCCCTCCCGAGCTCGTTGCGAAGATCATCGCTGAAGAGCCTAGGCACGCGGTGCACGCCCGTGTCGTCGCTGGACGACGCGTAGTAGTCGCGCGGATCACGCAGGCGGTCGAAGATGAGCGAGAAAATGCTTCCACTCATCTCTTCTTCCGAACCGCAGAGTCCGGACGGATCGCTGCAGCGCAGGATCTTGCCGTGCGGGTGCGCCAGAAACGTCGCGGCCTTGAGCCCTTTGGCGACCAAACCACCCATCGCGTAATCCCAGCGCTCGCCGAGCAAGCGGTCGTTCATGCGCAGCGTCTCAGCATGCGCCTGACGCTCGGCCGCGAGAAGCTTCTTCAGCTCCGCGGGATCGTCGGGAAAAGCCGTTACCTCGTCGTTGACCGGCGGGGACGGCAGTGATTCCGTCGCTTTTCCGTACGTCATTACGGCCTCCTTGCCGATGGTTGATGTGGAGAAACACGGCGTAAAATGAACATCCTCACTGGGCCGAACCTAACAAAAAAAACCCGTTTTGTCAAGGGTTCCGAGGTCACGCCGCGCCGAAAAGCGCGTAGCACGCGCCGGCCACGTAGGCCAGCATGAGCACGTAGACAAGCCCGTTTGGGATCTTCAAAACACGGCTCGGCTGGGCGCGTTTCACTTTCAGGTACATCGTGGCGACGAAGATACCTTCGAAGCCGAGTAAGACCGCACCGATCAGTTCCAAAATCCGACCGAAACTTCTTACACCCGCGACGTAGAGCAAAAACGGCAAGCCTACGGCTGCGAACGCGGCTAAGAGCGGGCGCACCTTGAAGTCCTGTCGGAATTGTTTGTGCAAATAATCGGTAAAGACGATGTACGAGGTAAGGATTGAGAAGAAACCTGCGACAGCGCCGAGTAGCGGCAACGAACCACCGAAGCGTGCGGATAATCCACCGATCGATTCCGAAGTAACGGCGGGACCAAGCGCGCCGACCACGGCCGTGACGAAAGCAATCGTTAAACCGACGGCCATGAGCGTACCCATCACGACGCTGCGCCGGACTTTACGCGGATTGCCACCAACAATGTCGCGCACTTCCGTAACAGCCGTCAGTCCACCGTAGGCGAAGAGCACAATGCCGTACGGCAGCAAGGCGCGGTCGAGATGAAACGTCGCCAAGTGCTCCGGATGGAAGTCGGTGAGCGCAATCGCGGCGAGGAGCAGGATCGAACCCATTTCGATCAACGTCATCCAAAAATCGACGCCGGAAAGAAACGCCGTCCCCTTGCGAACGACCAGGAGTCCGAAAATGAACAGGAGCGTCGCGCCCCAAAACGACGAAATCGGAAACGCGGCGGACGCGATCTGCGAGACGAAGAGGCCTCCGAGGATCAGATACGCCAGACTCGCGCCGAATAAACCGATGATAGACGCGAGCGCTTCGAGGCGTTCGGCCCACGGTCCGAGATAGATGCGCACGTAGCCGATTAAACGATGCTGCCCCGGCGTCGCCATCACGACCTCCGCGTACATCATGTGCGTGAGTGTGACGGTGCACGCCAGCGCGACCATCCAAAACAATCCGGGTATGTAGCCCGATTGTTGAACGATGTACGGTAAACCGAAAATGCCGGCGCCGATGATCGTGCCGAACAGCACGAACGAGGCCCGCAGGCTCGAACCGGACGTGCGCGCGCGTGTCGTCTCTGCCATAGCGATTCCATTCTACCACGCTTTGACTTCCCAAAGCCTGAGGATTACCGTGGAGCCACGTCTTCCCTTCAAAGGAGGTATGACGTGACGACCAAAAACCGACCAATCGTGCTGATTCCGGGCTTCGCTGGCGGCAACACCTCCCTCGCCCCGCTCCGCAACGAGCTGCGCGACCGTCACTTCGAAGCGACGTGCTGGAAGAACTCGCCATTCCTGTACCGACGACCGCTCGCCACCTACGGCGCGCAGCTGGCAAAGGACATGCTGAGTCAGCGCGAAACGTCCGATGAACCCCTGACGCTACTCGGCTGGTCCCAAGGCGGACTCGTCGCCGTATCCGCGATGCGGCATCTGGCGGAAGCGTACAGGAACCCGCACGAGATCGTTCGGAAGGTCATCGCCTACGGTACGCCGTTCAACGGCACCTGGGCGGCCCAACCAGCGATCCTCTTCGATCACCTCCTCCGCCTGCACGCCCGAGAGCTGCGGCGAGGCCACGCGACGCTCAAGGCTTTGGTCGGTTTCCTGCATCATCCGCGCGATTGGCACTTCCACGCCATCCACGGCAGCCGGGACACCCTCGTCTCGACGAAGCAGCCGGGCCTGAAGCCCGAGTGGTGCCACACAGGCTCCTTTGACCACCTCGCCCCGATCTACGACCCCACCCTGTTCGAGCTTATCCACAGGCTCGTTCTCGCGCCCTGAACGTGGGCGCTTTTCATTTTGACGGTGCTAGCCCCATCACGTACGATAGTGCCACTATGCCTACCTCCGGCGACCGCAAACCCGAATTCGTCCCCCCGCACAACTACGAGGCGGAGGCGGCCGTTCTCGGCTCCATCCTGATCGATAAGGAGGCTATTCTGCGCGTCGCCGACATGGTGGCGCCGGAGGATTTTTATCGCGAAAGCCATTCGGCGATCTACGACGCGATGCTCGGGCTGTACGCCAAGTCGGAGCCGATCGACCTCATCTCGCTTTCCGATCGCTTGAACGAAGCCGGTCAACTCGAACGCAGCGGCGGCCAAACCTATCTCGCGCAACTCGCCGAAGCGGTACCGACGGCCTCGCACGTCTTTCACTACGCGAAAATCGTCCAGCGCGACGCGACGCTGCGCCGTTTGATCACGGCGTCGCACGAAATCGCCCGCATGGGTTTCGACGGTGGCGAAACCGATAACGTCGAGGGTTTGCTCGATCAAGCCGAACAGCGCCTCTTCGGCGTTTCGCAAAAACACCTCAAACAGAACTTCGTGCCGATCCGCAGCGTCCTCGACGCCGCCTTCGATCGCATCGACGAACTGCACAAAGAGAAAGGCAAGCTGCGCGGCGTGCCGACCGGTTTCAAATCGCTCGACAATCTTTTGGCCGGACTCCAGGCTTCCGACCTCGTCATTCTCGCCGCGCGTCCCGCTTGCGGCAAAACATCCTTCGCACTCGACATCGCCCGCAACGTCGCTGTGCGTTCGCAAAAACCGGTCGGCATCTTCTCCTTGGAAATGTCGAAGGAACAATTGGTCGACCGCATGATCTGCGCCGAAGCCAACGTCGACCTCTGGAAGATGCGCACCGGCCGCCTTTCGGACAAACCGGGCGACGACGATTTCCCGCACATCGCCCACGCGCTCGGTACATTGTCGGAAGCGCCGATCTTCATCGACGACTCCGCGAACGTGAACATCATGGAAATCCGCACCAAGGTGCGGCGTCTCCAAAAACAGTACGGACAACTCGGCCTGATTGTCGTCGACTATCTCCAGCTCATGGAATCGCAGACAAAGATCGAGAACCGCGTGCAAGAAATCGCCGGCATCACCCGTTCGCTCAAAGGCTTGGCCCGCGAAATGAACGTGCCGGTCCTGGCGCTCTCGCAGCTCTCGCGCGCCGTCGAACTCAGCAAGCCGGCCATTCCGAAACTCGCCCACCTGCGCGAATCGGGTTCTATCGAACAGGACGCCGACGTCGTCATGTTCATCTACCGCAAAGCCGCCGACCGCAACTACCGCATGGAGGACTTGGCGCCGGAAGAACGACACGTCGCCGAAATCCACATCGCCAAGCATCGCAACGGTCCGACCGGCGTCTGCAGGCTCTTCTTCGACGAAAACCGCGCCAGCTTCAAGAATCTCGATAAGGATTTCGCCGCTCCAACCGCGATCGAAGCCTAACCATACTTTATGACGATGTTCTCCAAACTCAACCAAATCAAGGATCTCCGCGATCAAGCGAAAAAAATCCAGGAATCGCTGAAAGACGTAAAAGTCGAAGGCTCGGCCGCTTGGGGCAAGATCAAAGTTTCGATGAACGGCAATCAAGAAGTCACGTCCGTTTCGATCGATCCGGAACTGCTCGCCGACAAAGCGAAGCTCGAGACGGCCATGAAAGAGGCGTACAATGACACGGTCAAAAAAGCCCAGCGCGCCATGGCTGAAGCGATGAAGAAAACCGGCGGATTGAACCTCCCGGGCTTGAACTGACATGTCGCGGTTCCCGGCATCGATCGAGAACCTGATCACGGAGTTTAAAAAACTCCCCGGCATCGGCGAGAAAACCGCCGAACGTTTCGTGTTTCATTTGCTGGGACGCGGACGCGACGCGGCGACGCGGCTCGGCGACGCGCTCTTCGCTCTCGAACGCACGATCCTCGTCTGTATGACCTGCCGCAGCGTTTCAGAATCCGACCCGTGCCGCATCTGCCGCGACCCCGCCCGCCGCAATGACGAACTCTGCATCGTCGCCGACCAGCAAGGTCTCACGGCGATCGAGCGCACCGGCGCCTATCGCGGTAAATACTTCGTGCTCGGAGGCTTGCTGTCCCCCATCGAAGGCGTCACGCCGGAAACGCTCGGCATCGATCAGCTCGATCATCGTCTCCAGGGCGGCGTCATCCGCGAACTCCTGCTCGCCGTCAATCCGACGATCGAAGGCGAAGCGACGATGGCTTATCTCTCGCGCCGTTATGCAACCTCTTTGCCGCGCGTCACGCGCTTGGCCCGAGGCCTTCCTCGCGGGGCTGACCTCGAGTACGCCGACGAAGTCACGCTCTCCGACGCGCTCGTCGGTCGAAGGGAGATGAAGTAAACACACGGATTGTCTCCGTGTGTTTTCTTTTACCAGCCGCCAGTCTGACAACAAAAAAACTTCGCCGTCGGGCGAAGCTACATGAGGGGACATATCGACCGGTAGTGGCCGAGGCAGACGTCGAGCGAAGCGGCGGGCAGCTTGTCGCGCAGCGCGGCGATCCACTTGGCCGTCGCGGCGTAGTAGGCGCTGTCGGGCCCAGCTTGGATGAAGCGAACGAACTCGCCGAACGCCTCGTCGTACCGGCCGAGGCGGTAGAGCAGCTTGGCGCGGTAGTAGACCGCTCGCTGCTGACCGCAGCCATCATCGCCCCCCTTCCCGACGATCGCGTCGGTGAGAAGGATCATCGCTTGCTTGTTGTCCTCGTGGCTGTACGCGTCGATCGCCGATTCGAGGAGGCGGCTCGGTGGCTGCCATTGCACATCGTCGTCCTGACACGAAGGCAGCACGCTCGGATCGATCACCTGGCAGGCCCGCTCGATGTTGGCGTCCCTCCCGGACACCAGCGTCGAGATCGGCGCCTGGGGGCGTGGGCGGGCGGGCCGGGGCGCGCAGGCGCACATCAGAGTCAGGGACAGGAGCATCAGCGTTCTCGACATTGCGTATCCTTTCGTTCGTGGAACGTGCGAGAACGTATCACAAATACCTGTTCGCGTCAATACGAAAAACCTCCCCGGACTCGAGGAGGATTCTTCGTTAGGCGATCTTCTGGATCTGGATCGAAGTGAAGGGCTGGCGATGACCGTTGACGCGCTTGTAGCGGCTCTTCGGCTTGTACTTCACGATCTGGATCTTGGCCGCGCGGCCGTGATCGAGGACTTTGGCCGTAACCTTGGCGCCGTCGACCGTCGGGGTCCCAAGCTTCAGGTTGCTGCCGTCTTCGTCGGAAACGAGGAGCGTCGCGAGTTCCATCGTGGAACCGGCGTCCGCCGCGAGTTTCTCGACCTTCACGGTCTGGCCTTCTTTGACCTTGTATTGTTTACCGCCGGTGGTGATGACTGCGTACATAGGGTTGGCTTATCTGAAAGTAGGCCCACTTTAGCAGGGTCCCTGCGAGGCGTCAAGGCCCGTACGAAGCGCCTTAAACAGCCTTAATCCGCGACCTTTAAGGCGCGAGGGCGCGTATCTGGGCGGAATCACCCGGATGAAGCTCCAACTCGGCCGCCACCCCGGCGTTCAACTCAAGTACGGCATCGGCAGGCTCGGAGGGGCTATAGGTTTCAAGAGGCTCCGTTTTCGGCAGCGGGACGGAAGGATCGATATCCACGACTTTACCGTCGCGGATCCAGACGATATCAATCGGAAAGCGCATCCCTTTCATCCAGAAGATCCAGTATTGCGCGCTACCGAACGGAAAATACATGCCGTGGTCGGCCGCCAGCGTATCTCGTTCCCCTAAGCCTTTTTCGCGCTTCTTTTCCGTGTCCGCGACTTCCACTGTGAAGACCTTGGATTTGAGCGTGATCTCCGCCGTGATCTTGCGTCGCTCTTTCCACGCGCCATAGACGCGCAGCACAACCGCCATGACGATCACGACGGCAACAACGGCGATTGCCGGAGAAAACTTTTTTTCGCTAACGGCTGTTTCGGGCATGGGCGCGGCGTCCAAGAATAAACGTGGTCAGCACGAACAGTATCGCAAGGATCGCGAGCGCGAGCAATTTTTGCCGACCGCGGATGAACAACCCCGCGCCGCCAAACGCCGCCGCGAACAACCAAAAGAGCGCGACCGTCCAACCGGGACTCAATCCGCCGCGTACGAGCCGGAAGTGAAGATGTTCAGCGTCACCTTGCGCGAGCGGGCTTCCGGAAAAAAGCCGCCGCGCGATCGTCCACGCAACATCCATGATTGGCACGGCTAATACAAGGAGTGTGATGCCGATCTTGGCGCCCGAAAGAATCGCCATCGTACCAAGGAGAAAACCGACGAGCGTCGAACCGCCTTCACCCAGGAAAATCGAAGCGGGTCGAGCGTTGAAGAAAAGAAATCCACCGAGCGCTCCGGCAGCGGCCATCGCAAGGCGCGCGAGCTCGGGTTGGGCGAATTCTGGCGTCAGACTGAGGAGCGCAATGACGACAAAACCGATGATGCCGAGCCCGGAAACAAGACCATCGAGACCGTCGAGTAGTTTCGTCGTGTAGGTCATGCCCATGAGCCAGGCGAAGGTGAAGAGGTCGGCGGGCAACGTGAGCTGATACGGCACGCCGCCGTAGTGAAAGAGGCGCAGATGCCAAAGGTCCAAGCGAAGCGGCGCGCCGCCGAGTGGATTCGTGATGACGTCCGCGCCGATGCCGGACGCGATCACAACGAGTGCTGCGGCGGCCGGGAAGACGAGTTGAAGCGCAGGGCGCAAACGATAGCGATCATCGAGCGCGCCGCCGATGATAAGAATCGCCGCGCCGAGCAAAATACCGATCAGGTGTTTTTGCAACAAGAATCCGCCAAGCAAATCGTGGCGCACGCAGAAAACCGCCAATGCAAACGCGAGACACACCGCGAGCCCACCGAGCAGTGGTGTCGCTTTTTCATGCGTCTTACGCCCGCCGTCTGGACGATCGACGATCCCTTTTTTCAACGCGAAAAATCGGACCGCGTAGGTGGCCGGTATGGCAAAAAGCAGGCCGTAAAAAAAGGAGTTCATCGTTCGAATGACTGTTGACAGGTAGGCGCTTTCAGGGTATCGTGCGCCGTCGGCTGAAGCAAGCTTCACGACCGATGCCTATACCCGCAGGAGGCCGCACGTGACAGACCGAAGAACGCAAGACATGCCTGCCAGAGAGATCGAAGCGGTGCTGAGCCCCCTTCCGACCACTCGCCCATCAGGGTATTCCTTCATCAACGAGCGGCGTCGCCCAGCACGACCTGTGATCGACGAAGTGACCGTGCCGAAGGAGACGCGAGAAGCAGCGCCATCGCCTGAGGTCGCGCTCGATCCTCGACCGATCACGTTGGACCTGAAAGACGCGCCGACGCTCGAGCCGGAGTTGGATCCGTTCTTCCTCTCGGACGAAGTACGTCGCGTGCTCAGGATGCCGCCGGCGGAGCTGTGCCCCTGCGCTTCGCTCGACGAGCTGATCGGCGATATCTTCACCGGCAGCGACGACGGACGCTTCGTCGTCCTGCAGTCGTTGTTCGGTAAGGACTCCGGACTCATCCAGCGATTGACCGCCGATCAAGCGGCGCGAGCGCTCATGAAGCTGGCGATCCGTCGATGCCCCTTCGAAGGCACGGTCATGGATGGCTCTCTCGACTTCGAGCCGTGGATGCCGACGCCTGGCGAACCACCAATCTGCTGCGCGTGGATGGCGCACGCCGTCATGTCCGAACGCGTCCGATTCCCGCGCCCCGGCGAGACGCTGCAGCACGCCTGGTTCATCACGAAGAACGACACTCACTCCCCGTTCTATCACTGCCCGCGCTGCCCCGCCGAGATGCACGACGTGATCCGCGCGCGGCGCGCCTTCTTCACTCGATGACCGTCCGTCTCACACGGGCGGTTTTTCATATAAAAAAACCTCACGACGTTTCGTGAGGCATGACGTCCGTGACGTCGAGGATGATCGTTTCGGTTTCGCCGGACGGGAGGACGACCTCGATCTGGAGACCGAAGCGCTCCGTAGCGACAGATTCACGGTCGGGAACTTCGCTCTGCGACGGCAGCAAGGTGACGCGCTGCACGACACCGTCCGTGACGCCGTCTGGAATCTTCGCGCGTGCTTCGTCCGACTTCGGCGAGAACGACACGCGTCGGCCTTCCGGGAACAGTTTCTGGAGGTCGATCAGGCGCTGGTGGCTCACGGGAGCCCTCCGCGCAAGCGCGGGACCAGCGGCAGGTTGACCGTGTCCGCGGCGACGTCGTACGCGCTGACGAGCAGGTCGTAGAGCTTCTCGCAGGAAGCTCGATACCGCGCCGGCGCGTCCTGCTCGGCGAGCCGACGGAAGAGCGGGAAGTAGTGTTCCTCCGTCTCGCGCAGCTGCCTCCGCTTGAAATCATCTGACGTCTCCGCGAGACTCCGCAGATTGTCGAGACGATCGCAGCCCTTCACGAGAATCGGCTGCCACTCGGCGTAGCGCAAGAGGCGCTCGAAGCTCCCGTCCTTCGGCACCTTGGAGAGGAAGCGAATATCCCGTTCGACGTCGGGACCGCAGACGATGCGGATCTTGGACGGCGTCAGGTACTTGGCACTGTCCTCGTAGGTGTCGTGCAGCAGCGCGTCCATGAGCGTCCGCGCCTCGATGATGTCGAGTTCGTCGAGGAGTGTCAGGGTCGCGCGGCGGGGATGCTCGAAGTACCGCTCGCCGCTCTTGCGGACCTGACCACGGTGGGCGTACTTGGCAAGATCGTAGGTCAACTCGATGCGGGCGATCTCATCTTCCGAGAACACCGCACTGCACGGCAAGCGCTGCAAACGAGCAAAGAACGTATCGCGGTTCTCGGTCATGGAGACCTCCTTAGACCCATCGGAACATACATTTACGATCTTGTCAAAAGGCCGAGGGTGGTATATACAGAGAAGCCGCCTTGCGGCTGGAGAAGACCGTGAACCACAACCAAGACCCCTGGTACGAGAAAGCGGAATTCGACGGCGCCGCCCGTTTCTCGGACGGCGTGTTGCGCCAAGCCGGGGCATTCACCCGGATCCCGCCGAACGTACTCACGCTCGTCGGCGGACTCCTGACGATTCCGATGATCCTGGCCTTCCAAGCGCGTTTGATCGCGCTCGGAGCCGCGCTCTTCGCCGTCTGTTCCTTGATCGACTGGCTCGACGGTGCACTGGCGCGGTATCAGCAGCGCTGCCACGCCGCGGGTCGCCTCGATCTGCGATCGCATCGCCGGGAAACGTTTCGGCTCGGTCCGACCGAACTCGGCAAGAAGATCGATCCCTTCATCGACAAGATCCGCTACTTCGCCGCGCTCTTTCCGCTCGGATGGAACGCGCTCCCGCGCTCCGTCATCTGGGCCGCCCTGTTCTTCGCGCTGGCGCTGACCTTCGGGCGCGTCGTCGTCGAGTGGCGCTGGCGTCTCAGACCGGGCGCGAATGCCTGGGGCAAGTTCAAGGTCTACGCGGAGATCG
>CAZKMF010000095.1:0-4775 GCA_964553975.1 uncultured Gammaproteobacteria bacterium
AAAAAACGCGTGCTCGAAATTGCCAAAGCTTTCGAGGTCTACGAAGCGCTGCTCGCCGAACGGGGTCAACTCGATTTCGGCGCGCTTATCTCCGAAACGATCCGTCTCTTCAGGGAGCGGCCGAGTATTCTCGCCGAGTTCCGCAAGCGGTTCAAATACGTGCTGGTCGACGAATTCCAGGATACCAACGTCGCACAGTACGAACTCGTGAAGCTGCTCTCCGGTCGCGACGGCAACCTCACGGTCGTCGGCGATGATGATCAATCGATTTATAAATTCCGAGGCGCGTCCGTCTCGAATATTTTGGCGTTCAAAGATGACTTTCCGACAGCGGCCCAAGTCTTCCTCACCCGCAACTATCGTTCGAAGCAGGAAATTCTCGACGTCAGCTATCGTTTCATCAAACGCAACGATCCGAACCGTCTTGAAGCCAAGCTCGGCCTCTCAAAACGTCTGACGGCCGAAAGGGGGAGTGGCGCGGCGATCGTCCATGCCAATCTTGCGGATATCGAAGATGAAGCGCGCTACGTCTGTGACGAAATCTTGCGTCTGAAGGAAAGCGATCCAGACGCGAGCTGGGGCGACTTCGCTGTGCTCGCCCGCGCCAACTCGCATCTCAAACCGTTCATGGAAGCGCTCGGCCGCCGCGGCATTCCGCACCTATACGTCGCTTCCAAGGGCTTGTATCTGAAGCCGGTGATCCAAGACGCCGTCTGCTATTTCAAGCTGCTCGACAATTATCACGAAAGTCCGGCGCTGCACCGCGTGCTCTCCTGGCCGATCTTCGGCATCCGCGCGCTCGACATCGTCAAGCTGACGCATGAAGCAGATCGTAAGAGCTGGTCGCTCTATGAAGCTCTGCACGAAGCTGGCACGCTCGGCTTCTCGCCGGAGACGCTCGCCCAATTCCGGCACGTTCTGGCATTGATCGAAAAGCACGCTGAACGCGCTCGCAAGACGACGCCGGCGCGTCTTCTTAAGGAGATTTTCGTTGACACCGGTTATTACGCCGAGCTCCTGAGAGAAGAGACGCCGGAAACGTTGGAGACGATCGGCTACCTGAACCAGCTCGTGCGCCGCATCCAAACCTACGAGAACGACGAACCCCGTCCGAACCTACGCGGTTTCATGCGCGTACTCGATTGGGAGCTCGAATCCGGCGAAGAAGGAAGAATTCCGTCCGAACTGGCCGAGGGTCCAGACACGGTCAAACTCATGACGGCGCACACTTCGAAAGGTCTCGAGTTCAAAAACGTCTTCGTCGTCCAACTCGTTTCGCGCCGGTTCCCCGGCGATAATCGCCGCGAACCGATCCCGTTTCCCGACGCGCTCGTGAAGGAAACGCCAAACGAGGGCGCCGACGCGCATCTCGAAGAGGAACGCCGCTTGTTTTACGTCGCCTGCACGCGCGCCAAAGACAGGCTCTATCTGACGGCCACGGAAGACTCGGGCGGCGCGCGCAAGAAAAAACCTTCGCGCTTCATCGACGAAGTCTTCGCCGACGAGGAAAGCAAAGCGTTGATCCAGGTCGTGACCGCGCCGAAAAAATCCGGATTCCACGAAGCCGAAACGCCGACGAGTTCCGTTCCCGACGTCGTGCTGCAGCTGCCGTCGAGTTTCAGCTTTTCGCAGCTGGCCGCCTTCGACAATTGCCCGCTGCAGTACAAGTTCGCGCACCTTCTAAAAATCCCGACGCTCGACAAGGGTCCGCTCCATTTCGGAAAGCTCATCCATTCCGTACTCGAAACGTTCATTGAGGCGTACAGGGAAAACCCGACGGCGCCGATGCCGCTCGAAGACGTGCTGGCGCTTTACGAGAGACAATGGACGGGGGAGTGGTACGATGACGCCGAGGAGCGGGAACGTTTCCATCGCGCGGGCCGAGAAGCGATCAGCCGCGCGCACGCGCGCACGCTTGCCGAGCAACCGACGCCATGGATGACGGAGGCGCCGTTCACGCTCAAGATCGGCGGCTACGTCTTGAAGGGCAAGATCGACCGCATCGACAAGTTCCCCGACGGAACGGTCGCGATCATCGACTACAAGACCGGAAAATCGAAAGAACGGCTCGACTCCGGCATGAAAGAACAGCTACGCATCTATCAACTGGCGCTGGCCGACGTCTATCAAGCCAAAACCAGCCGCATGGCCTTTTGGTTCCTGAAAGACGACGTCATGCAAGAAGTCGAACCGGAGGAAAATCTCGATGAGATCCGCGCGTCGATCGAAAAAAAGATCGCGGAGCTGGAAGCCTCGGATTTCACGCCGACGCCGAGCGAACATACGTGCAAGTACTGCGACTTCAAGGACATCTGTCGGTACAAAGTGCTATAAAGGACGCATGTTCACGCGCATTAACCACATCCTGCCCGAAGCGGTGAAGAAAAACGGCATGGCGCCGAAAGTGGCACGCGCCCGCGTCTTTGCGTTGTTCGAAACCGCCGCGCGCGAGCGTTTACCGGAAGCGGACAGCGGGCTGTTCCGCGCGCTGCGTTTCCAAGACGGCACGCTGACCGTCGCTTGCCGTTCGTCATCGATCGCTATGCGCTTGCGCGCCGAGGAAACCGCCTTGCTCGAAGCCTTGCGTGAAACGGGCGCGGACCGTCTCCAGTTCCTGCTCTCTCCCTGGCGGTGATACAATAGGCGCATGACCTTCCGTCATTACCTTTTCTGGATGGCTCTCTCGACCGCCTTGTGCTGGATCGGCGTGTTTTCAATCGTGGAAATCGTTGATCCGTCTGAAGCGGGACTGCTCGGTTTGCTCTTGTTCTACGCGGCGCTGTCCCTGGCCCTGATCGGAACGTTTTCCATGCTGGGCATGATCGTCCGCGCCGCGCTCCGCCGCCACGAGGCCGTCTCCCGCCACGTCGCCATCTCATTCCGCCAAAGCTTGCTTCTTACCCTCCTGGTCATTGGGGCGCTTTTACTGCAGTCCCGCTCGCTTTTGACCTGGTGGAACCTCTTGCTCTTTGCCGGCACGCTGGTCGTGCTGGAATGGTTTCTCATTTCCTTCCGATCGAGTCGTTAATATGGTAGGGTGAGCCCGCTTATCCACACCCCATGCTGAACAGCCTTTTCGGTAGATTTTCCAAGGACCTCGGAATCGATCTGGGGACCTCTTCGACGCGCGTCTACGTAAAAGAAAAAGGGATCGTCATCAACGAACCGTCGGTGGTCGCGATCAACATGCGCACCAACCAGATTTTGGCCGTCGGCAAAGAGGCTAAGGAAATGGTCGGCAAGACGCCTTCGCACATCGTGACGGCCCGCCCTCTTTCCAAAGGCATCATTTCGGATTTCGAAGTCACGGAAAAAATGCTGCGCTACTTCATTGAGAAGGTGCATCACGACGGCTTCACTGTCGTGCCGCGTCCGCGCATCGTCATCGGCGTGCCGCTTGAAATTACTGAAGTCGAACGCAAGGCTGTTGAAGACGCGGCGCTCTCCGCCGGCGCCCGCGAAGTCTTTTTGATCGAGAGTCCGATGGCTGCGGCCATCGGCGCGCGCCTCCCGATTGAGGAAGCGATCGGCAACATGGTCGTCGACATCGGCGGCGGCAAGACCGAAATCGCCGTCATTTCTTTGCGCGGCGTCGTCACCTGGAAATCGTTGGCAATGGCCGGCGACGAAATGAACAAAAACATCGTCCAGTACGCGCGCGACACCTTCAACTTGCTGCTCGGCGAGCACGCCGCTGAAACGATCAAATGCGCCATCGGCTCGGCCGCCGAACTTGAAACGCCGCTCGAAATCGAAATGCGCGGCCGCGATCTCCTGACGGGTTTGCCGAAAGAGATCATCGTCACCGATGCGCAGATCCGCGAAGCCATCCATCGTTCCGTGCGCGCCATCGTCGACAATATCAAAGCCACGCTCGAACAAACGCCGCCGGAACTCGTCGCTGATATTTACGAGCGCGGCATCGTCCTGACGGGCGGGGGAGCGCTGCTCAAAGAACTCGACAAGGTTATTTCCAAAGCCGCCGAAATTCCGGTGCGCATCGCCGACGACCCGCTTACGTGCGTCGTCCGCGGCGCCGGCATGCTGCTCGAAAGCCCGGAACTGCTGCGTACCATCGCCTTGCCGTCGGCTTCGGAAGTCGGCGCTAAAGCCTGACGATGACAGCCGTCGCTCGATCCCGCCTGGTCATCCTGATCGTCGCCGCGGGCGGCTTGCTGTTTTTCTTGCACTTGCTTGGCGTCACGGTTAACGCGGAGACTTGGCTCGTAAAAAAACTGGCCAACCAAGAGGCGCGCTTGGCTGAAGCCGGACGCTCGCTGCGTGAAACCGTGAGCGGCCCGTTCCGCGTCAACAGCATTTTAAAAGAGAATGATCGCCTTCGTTCGGAAAACGCTTCGCTGGCTGTCGAGGTTTCCCGCCTGACGGCCGTCCAGGAAGAAAACGATGGCCTCCAAAAGTTGCTCAGATACGCCAAGAAGCAGAAGAATCCTCCCGTCGCGGCGCGCGTCCTCGCTCGCACGCCGGAAGCCGGCACGCACACGCTCTTGCTCGACCGGGGCTCCGATGACGGACTCGTCGTCGACATGCCCGTCGTCTCCGGCGAAGGGGTGCTGATCGGAAAAATTTTCAAAGTCGAACGTTCGAGTTCCGTCGCGCTCCTCTTAACCGACACGCGCAGCCGCATCGGTGCTTCCATGCAAAACTCGTCGCGGACGCAAGGCATCATTCAAGGCGATCGCGGACTCAGCCTCGAGATGCGTTTGATTCCTCAAAACGAAGAAATCAAAAAGGGCGATCTGATCATCACCTCCGGC
>CAZKMF010000096.1:0-4762 GCA_964553975.1 uncultured Gammaproteobacteria bacterium
TTCTCCGCGCCTTCGGGAGCTACACCCCAAAAATCATACGTGGCGTATCCCCACGCCTTCGCGTCTTGCATCGCTTTCCAATGCAACGCCTGTGGCGCCATCACCTCGCGCCGTTCGCGGCTAGACGCGCCGTGCAGATACGTCGCCGTGCCTCCGAAGTAAAGCATCAAATTGGCGGCCAGTACTTTTCCGTCATGCTCGGCAAAAACCAATCGAGCGACCGGGCGCGTTTTGCCGTCCGTCGCGGGATCGCCGGAGAGCGTTTCGAGCATGAGTCGATAGTGCTCTTTGTCGTGCGCGGAAAAACCGTCGCGTTCCGTCGTTTCGGAAAGCAAGTCACAAAAGATATCGAGCGCTGACGCGTCCCCTACTCCAGCCATGAACACGCGCACGCCTTTGCGTTCGGCGAGACGAATATTGTAGCGCCACTTTTCATGCATCGCGGAGAGCAACGCTTCTGACTCCTGCCTCAGATCAACGACGAGCGTTTGCGCGGGTTGCACGTCGCGCGTTTTTTTTGCTTCGGCGGGCGGCGGATTCATTGCGTCAAAACGGAAAAAGTCCGCCGATGAAACGGCACCGGCGCGCACAAGATCGGCAACGGCGTTCTCACCAAGAGGACCGCGCGGGCAATACCAATATGATCTCGAAAACGGAAGGGCGCGCTTGATGAGCAGAGCTATGACACTCGTGCCCCGCCACTTCGCGACCTCGGCTCCGGTTTTTTCTTGAAACGTCCCCCACTCCCACGACTGCAAAAAATCTCCACCCAAACGGAGGACTTCCTCGTTCCAATCCCGTTTTTCGGTGACGCGTTCCATTTAGCGTGAGAGGATTTTGAGCGCCGACTTGATGCGTTCCTCCGTCGTGCCGCCGAGGTCTTTGACGATCTCGCGCGCTTTGTGGCGCGGATAACCGAGGTTCTCGAGCGCGGAAACCGCTTCGTCGCCGCCTTCGCCTGGATCATCGTCGGTAACGAGTTTGCCCTTGAGTTCAAGCACGACGCGCTGCGCCGTCTTACGGCCCACGCCTTGCGCGCTCTCAAGATAGGAAACATCGCCGCGTTCGACCGCACCGCGGACGCTTTCGACGGTTCCGAGCGACAAAAGCTGCAACGCCATTTTCGGACCGACACCGGAAACGGTGATGAGTTTCCAGAACATCTCGAGCTCCGCGACGGTCGCGAAACCGACAAGATCGTTCGCGTCTTCGCGGATGATTTGGTGCGTGTACAGGCGCGCTTCGCTGCCTTTTTCGAGCGCTAGCAAAAGATGCGTCGGCACCTTCACGAGGTAGCCAATATCGCCGACCAGCAAAATCACGTGTTCTTTGCCCTTTTCGAGGACAGTACCCTTGAGGTAAGCGATCATATGCCGCCAGTCTACCGCCTCAAAAGTGGTCTGACAATGCCGGTTTTTCAACAAAAAAGACCGCGGACGGTGTCACGCGGTGATGGAGTGAATCTCGATGCGCTGTGGCTTTGGCCCATCGGGACAAAGCGCGCAGCACGCGAGAACAACGACGGTTCCGGGCTCGAGAACTTGCTGGATGTTGAAGCTGGCGCAGAGCTCGTCCAGATCACCAGCCGAGTAGTCCGTGAGAAGCCGGCAGCCCGTGCAGTAGGTACGGACCTTTTCGGGATGCGCGCAGCGACCACAGAGGAAGTTGCGCATACGATCTTCGGGACCAGAAGCGCTGCAGGCCCAACATCGGCCTTGGACACGGTCATTCGTCGTCAAAAGGAACTCCTTTCAGGAACGGCGAAACGTATCAAAAATGGTCTGTCCTGTCAAGGATCAGACCATGATTCTCCTTCGTGGCGATTTCTTTTCTGGGGGCGGAACAAGGATGCGAGCAATTTTCGCCGCGTAGTCGTCAATCGCCCGCACATACTCTTTCGCTTCCTGCACTGCGTCCGGAAGTTCGCCGATGACGATATCAGCCTTCGGACCTTCCTTCGCGTGCTGCATGGTGACGTCGATCGTTACGCGGCGCAGCTGTCCCGATTTTGGGTCGGTGTACTCGAAGAACCCGTCGACCCCCATCATATGGTCGATCACCGGAACTCCAAGAGCGGTGTAAAATTTGAGCTTATCAAAATCCTCTTCACTGAGATCCAACGCGTCGATTAACGCGCCACGCAATTCTTTCGCATGTACGCCCTCCGGGTCGGTCGGATCGCCTTTGTAGTGCTCTCTGAAAAGTCGATAGACTTCTTCGTCGTCCTTGAAGCGCCGACGATCACCTCTCGGCAATTTTTCCAACGCGCGCGAAAACTCTTCATCGACCTCAGCAGCGCCGAGGAAGCGCGATTCGTACATTCTGCCGGAATCGCCGGAAGGTTTTTCGTAATGTCCGAATCTCATAGTGAGTGTATTTTAGCATTTTTCGACCTAAGAATCAAGAGCCGTTTTAAAGAAAGAGCGCACGACAAGGTTGTCGTGCGCGTGGTGGAGACGCCGGGAGTCGAACCCGGGTCCAGAAGATGTCGAGCAAGGAACACTACGCGCGTTTCCCTCTTTAAGGTCCGTGAGGGCAGGACCTCCGTGGATTTTATGCTCCCCGGCGGCAGATCACGACGTACTTCGTCCAAGGGTAACCGTGCAACTCCCTCAGACTATCTCCATGTGTTTACGTCCGCTTCGCTCCTATGGAGACTCAAAGCGGCGGACGCCGTAGCTCAAGGCTACGGGCAGCTGCTAGTTCGCAGTTGCGTGTGGTCTCGTTTTTACGTGGCCTCGAGACCGACCACGGCGCGCGTTCCTTGCCTTCAACCCCCTGTCGAATCCGTTTCGTCCCCGAACACGCATCTTGCGAGCGAGGCTTGGCTCAGCCCTTCCGTCGCGTGCACGTTGCCAGGTACTCACGGAGCACCGGCGTCGCGCGAGGACAGATCAGATCGAGCCCCCGCTTCTTCCACTGGTACAGGCAGTCGGCGGAGACGCCGGGAAACCTGACCGCGAGCCTGTCGGCGCGCAAGCCTTCGAAGCAGGTCATCCGGACGAGCTCCAGATGCCGCCGCTGCGTGGGCAGCAGCTCCTGCTCCAGCTCACCGCACAAGCTCAGGAAGGCGTCGTACGCCAACCGCTTGCGCTCGGCCTTCGCGCGCGTCGCCTCAGCCTGCCGCTCCTCACGAAGCAGGCGCGTAGCCGCGGATGCGGACTTGCGCTGCCGCCCGATCGCCCAGTTGCGGGCGACCACGAAGGCGAAGTTGGTGGGATCGGACGGGGCCGGCGAATGCGCGGCGATCTTGGCCTCGACGACGGCGACATCTCGCTCGTCGAAGGTGAGCCGCACGTACTGGAAAGCGCGCACGATGATTTCGCGCGTGGTCGTCATGAAGGGCCTCCGGGGTTGAAATCGAAAGATCGATCGTCTTCTCATGAGCCCTCGACGATCGAAAGCTCATGTGAAGAGGCAAGCGCGAGGGCTTGCCCGAGGGTTCCGATCCACTGAAAAGTCTTTACATCGAATGTGCGTGCCGCCTCAGTGCACGTCCCGCTCCGTCACCTTGTGAGTGACGATGGTGGAAACGTCCTCGGTGCCGATCTTGATGTGCTGACGCACCGCACGGCGATCCGCGCGATGCACCTGACGCTTCAGGACCGTCACCAAGCGGCGCGCGCTCTTGCGCAGCTGCTTGCGGGCGCGGCGCGCCCCGTCGGTCATGGCCATCATGTGAACCTCCTGCGTTGCGGGTTTTTTGCATCCCCCATCGGGGTTCTTGTGTCAGGCGATGTCGTCGCCCCGGGATTTCTCTCCCCCGATCGCGCTACGACGCGAACGCGCGCATCTGCCGCTCGATGTCGCGGAGCTCGCGCTGCAGTTCGAGCACGGTGTCGCGCTCGTCTTGCGTCAGCGATCGCTCCTGGACGGAGACCTCGCCGGGCACCTTGCGGCATCCGGCGTAGAGGCTCTCGAGCAGCATCTGCTTGAAGAGGTTGTGCTGCTCGCGCAGCGCCTTGAGGCTCAGAGCCTCGCTCTTGCCGGTTTGTGAGGGCCGGCGACCCATCTGAAGCTGCATGACGTCCTCCCATCGTCTCTCGAATTTCGAGAAGCGGTGGGAGGAGCGCAGCATGAGACTGCTGCGCTGAAAAGGGTTGTGACCTGAGGCGGTCTGACCAGGCTACAGGAATTCGTAGTCCCTGGTCTCGGAAACCGCCTCGCGGATGCGCCGAGCAAGGCTGCGCCGGAGCACAACCTTCCGCCACGTGTTGCGGCGACGGCCAGGACGACGGCAACTACCGTCGCAAGGCTCGATGTCGAGCCTGCGCAGCGCATTGTAGTATGCGCCATACTCGTCCGTCTCGTAGGAGAGATGGACATGCCGCTCGCCTCGCAAGCAGAAGGAATGATCCGTGTAGAGCGAACCCCACCACAGATCGTTGTCGTAAAACTGGATGGCTCGCATGGTTCACCTCTTTGCGATGGTTGAAGGTTCGCACATGCGTGCGCATATGGTGAAAGGTACGCAGTCCCAAGGATCCCGGCCGTCGATGCGCTCGCATGCACTCGCGAGCCTCGGCCGTCTCGGGTGTCCGTACGTGTCTTGCCACGTGGGACCTGGATGCGTTCTCAAGCAACGCTTGCCTGGGTTGAAAACCTGGCTCTGAGACGAGCAAGGTCCAGGCGATATCAGCGGCTGCGTCCACCGATACCCGGCTCCCGCCCATCAGGCAGGAATCGGCTATCGGTGGACACCTCCCATGAAACCTCGATAGATCGAGAACTCGTGGGAAGACGCGAGTATGAGAACTCGCGT
>CAZKMF010000097.1:0-3027 GCA_964553975.1 uncultured Gammaproteobacteria bacterium
ACCGGAAAGTGAGCTTTCCGGTTTTTTTCTTGACAGGACGGGCGAAAAGGGGTAGGCTCAGCCCACGTTTCAACTCCGACTCCGTCGGTTATTTTTTATGGACATCCGCAACATCGCCATCATCGCCCACGTCGACCACGGCAAAACCACGCTCGTGGACGCTTTGCTGAAGCAGTCTTTGAATTTCAAACAGAAATCCGACGCCGTCACGGAGCTCATGATGGACTCGAACGACCTTGAACGCGAACGCGGCATTACGATTTTCTCGAAGAACGCCTCGGTCAACTACAAGAATTCCAAGATCAACATCATCGACACCCCCGGACACGCCGACTTCGGCGGAGAAGTGGAGCGCATCATGCGCATGGTCGATGGCGTGCTTTTGGTCGTCGATGCCAAGGAAGGTCCGATGCCGCAGACGAAGTTCGTACTGCGCAAGGCGATTCAGGCCGGTCACAAGGCGATCGTCGTCATCAACAAAATCGACAAGCCGGGCGCGCGCACCGAATGGACGGTCAACAAGACGTTCGATTTGTTCGTCGAGCTTGGCGCGACCGACAGTCAGTTGGATTTCCCGATCGTTTACGCGTCGGGCGTGCAGGGCAAGGCTGGCATGACGGACAAGCTCGAAGACATGAAGGATATCGAGCCTCTTTTCGAGAAAATTCTCGAGACGATTCCCGCGCCGAAAATCGATGAGTCTGCTCCGCTCCAGTTCCTGACGGTCAACCTCGCCTACGATAACTTCAAAGGAAAAATTGCCGTCGGCCGTTTGTATTCCGGCACGCTCAAGAAGAACATGGACGTGCTGCACATCGACCGCACCGGCGCGCGTAAGAAGGCGAAGATCGTCAGCCTCATGGGCTACGTCGGCATGAACCGCGTCGACATCGAAAGCGCCGAAGCCGGCGATATTTGCGCCGTCTCCGGTATTGATGGCGTTTCGATCGGCGAAACCATCACTGACATCAACGACCCGCGCCCGCTGCCGACGATTGATATCGAAGAGCCGACCGTCAAAATGACCTTCGGCGTCAACACGTCGCCGTTTGCCGGACAGGAAGGCCAGTACACGACGTCGCGCCAGATCAAGGAACGCCTCGACCGCGAACTCGAAACCGACGTCGCGTTGAAAGTCGCGTCGACGGACGTTGAAAGTCGCTGGGTCGTTTCCGGCCGCGGCGAACTCCACCTCGCGATCCTCATCGAAAAGATGCGCCGCGAAGGATATGAGCTCGAAGTCTCCCGCCCGCAGGTCATCTTCAAGGAAGAAGGCGGCAAGAAACTCGAACCGATCGAGTTGCTCGCCATCGAATGCCCTGAAGAGTTCGCCGGCGCCGTCATCCAGAAACTCGGCCAACGCCGCGGCGAAATGAAGGACATGAAAGTCGAAGGTCCGACGGCCTTCCTCGAATTCGAAATCCCGACGCGCGGCTTGATCGGCTACCGCAGCGAGTTCATGACGGACACGCGCGGTCTCGGTTTGATGAACAGCCTGCTCAAGGGCTATGAAGAGTACCGCGGCGAGTTCTCGAATATGCCGCATGGTTCGCTCATCGCCTTCGAATCCGGCACGACCACCAACTACGGCCTCCTCGGCGCCCAGGAACGCGGACAGCTCTTCATCGGTCCGACCATTGAAGTCTACGCGGGCATGGTCGTCGGCGAGACCGCCAAGCCGGAAGATCTGGCCGTCAACGTCTGCAAGATGAAAGAACTTTCGAACATGCGTTCGAAGGGCGACGGCGTGGCCGAAGCGCTCGACGTGGCGCACGTCATGGGTCTTGAAGACGCCATCGAATACATCGGCGACGACGAACTCGTCGAAATCACCCCGAAAAACATCCGCATCCGCAAAACGATTCTCGACCCCAACGCCCGCAAGCGCGCGTCGGGAAAGTAATGACGGATCAACGACAGCCATCCTTGACGGGGTGGCTGTTTTGATTTATTAAGTACAAAGCCGTTGACGGGAAGTTTTTTGTGGGATGTCTTGTCCAGAGGAGGTGAACCTTGCATCAGAGCACTCCGGGCGCGCGCTTCGAGTTCGGCGTGATCGACACGCTGCGGCGCGCATATTTCTGCGACGTGTATACGTCGGACACGCTGGATCGCATGCATGGAGTCGATGGAGAGATCCGCGGTTTCGGCTCCACCGCGCTGGCGAAACCTGTCCAGGTCCAGCTCACGCGGCGCATTGATCATTTCAGCAAGTTGAACGCATATCTGAATACGCGCTGGCTCAACAAGGATATCGTCAGCCTCTATGTCGAAGTCGTCGGTGCGGCGGGCGTCCACGAGACGGCCGAGCATCTGGCGTGGGCGGCGCGCGAAGTCCAAGAGCTCGAACCGTACGAGTCTCGTCCCATCTTCGGCCTCCGGATCGATGACGACGCCGTCTTCTTCGATCCGTTCGAACGGCTGCGGGGGCTGAACAGGGAACGCACATCACTCGAACGGTTCGCGGCGCTCCGGTCTGGCACCGTCTATCGTCATGAGGAGCATCAGTTCTGGATCATGGACGATGCGTGTCAGCAGACCTATCGCGCCCACTACATCGACGTTTCTGAGACCTCACTGCGTCGGAGACTGCGAGAGGGCGAAGTGCGGATTCCGGTACGTTTTCTTCCGGTCGCCCAAGACAGGGCCACGGACGTCCGTTCCGCGCTGTCGTCGCGCTCTGTCCGCAAGTCCTGACCGTCCCGTCTGCGGGCCGGTCTTTTCTTTACCGGCCAAATCTTGACGCGAAGCCCGTTGTACGGTAAGCAGGGTGTGCCTAGGAGGCATCATGAAGAGACCGCAGGGCGGACAAGCGTTCGAATCGGCTCTCCTCAGAGCCTTGCGTTACATGACAGGATGCGAGATCTACACGTCTCCAGCGCTCGACAACGAGCGCAAGGTCGACGTCGAGATCAGAATGGCGGAAGGCACGCGACTGCCCTTGCCCGTGCAAGTGCAAATCACGACCCGTATCGATCACTACACGAAGTTGCGCAAGTACCTGAAGACGCGCGAGCTTCGCGACGA
>CAZKMF010000098.1:0-3414 GCA_964553975.1 uncultured Gammaproteobacteria bacterium
CCCGAATGAATCAAAACTTGGCGCGGGCGAGCTCTATCTCCACGACGCGGCGGTCGATGTGAAACGTCGTTTGAGCGCCGTGCGAGAAGTGCGCGTCGCTGATCGTACCTGGAAGCTCGAATTCGCTGTGCCGCAAGACTATGGTATGTCGTTCTTCGAACGCGCCGCGCCGCGCGTCTTTCTGATTCGCAACATTCTATTCGCACTCACTCTGCCGGCCGTTTTGTATCTTTTGATTTTTCTCTGCCACAGCAAGCGAGAAGCGGCGAAAAACGCTGAGAGGTCTTAGCCTTGCTTTTCGGTCCGGAACGTGGTAGCTTGAGCGCCATGTTCTCCTGGAAAAACGCCGACAAACCAATCGTCGCCCTGTCGCCGATGGCCGACATGACCGACTCCGAATTCTGCCTGATCGCCAAGCGCTTCGGAGCCAAAATTGTGTTTCGCGAGATGGTCTCGTCCGAAGCGCTCGTGCGCATGAACGACAAGACGCTCGACATGTGCGCGTTCGAGGAAGAAGAGCGTCCGATCATCCAGCAGATTTTCGGCGCCGATCCCGACGCCATGGCTGAAGCCGCCCGTATCGTCGAGGAAAAATTCCATCCGGACGGCATCGACATCAACATGGGCTGCCCGGTCTACAAGATCACTTCGAATTTCAACGGCGCCGCGCTGATGAAAGAGCCGGAGCGCGCGATGGAAATTATTCGTCGGATGAAAGCCGCGATCCGCGTGCCGCTTTCGGTGAAGATTCGTCTCGGCTGGAGCGATCCGCGCGAGTGCCTCGACTTCGCGCCGCGTCTTGAAGAAGCGGGCGCCGACTTGCTGACTGTCCATGGCCGCACGAAAGCGCAGGGCTACTCCGGCGTCGCCGATTGGGCGATGGTTGGCGAAGTGAAGAAGCGCGTTTCGATTCCGGTGCTCGTGAACGGCGACGTGCATACGCCTGAAGCGGCGCTGCCCCCCATGCGTCAATCCGGCGCCGACGGCGCGCTCATTGCCCGCGGCGCGCTCGGCAATCCTTGGATTTTGAAACAGATTGAAGAAATCTTGAAAGACGGAAAAGTTTCGACGACGATCGATGAAGAGACGCGCGTGCGGACCGTTCTTGATCACACGAAATTGATGATCGCGCGGTACGGCGAAGAACGCGGCGTTGTCTTGATGCGCAAACATTACGCGTGGTACTTCAAAGGCGGACCGCGCAGCAAAGAAATTCGCATGCGCCTCAATCAAGCGAAAACGTTTGGTGAGGTGGAGGCAATTTTGAAAAAAGAAAACGCGTCCACGAGCGCGTGAACGCGAGGTTAGACGCGCGCGGCTTTGACGCCGGGCGCGTTTTGCATCCGTTGAAAGAGCTGTTCGATCGCGACGGTCACTTCGGACGCGCGCGCGTTCACGCCTTTCTTGAAGCCATGCTCGATGTCCCACTCGGCGGTGGGATCTTCTTCGAGTTCCGTCAGGAGCTTGAAGAGGCGCTGCTGCACGGCTTCCGCGCGGTTGCGCAGACAGAGGCCGACAAGCCACGTGCCGTCGGGCATGAGATCCATGCGGAAGGCGACGGCGTGCGGCACCTTGCCGATCATGCGCAAGACGTACGACCAAGTCATCATCGTGAACTTTCGAGCGCGGCCGCTCGACATCGGGCGTTTTGACGCGGGCATGAGCATCCTTTCTGTGGGAGCGCGACGGTTTCAGCCTACCGTTTTTCGTTTTGTTGTCAACTTCGGACTTTGGAAATTTTCCGCTATACTGCCGTCATCATATCCAGATGTCTATGGTTGAACTTTGGCGCAATTTCCTGGTCTATCCGCTCTTGGACCTGCTGATTCTTTTCTACAAGACGATCGCCTTCGGCAATCTTGGATTGGCCGTCATCGAGATGACGTTCCTTCTGCGCGTAGCGCTCATGCCGATCAACATCATGGCTGAAAGGGATGCCGCGAAGTACGAGCGGCTCGAAGCCGAAGTCGGAGAAATCCAGGAACGTTTCAAGCACGATACGGTCGAAGCCAACGAACACATTCGCGCGTTGCTTAAAACGCGCAAGGTGAGCCCCTGGGCCAAGACGGCGATTCTGCTCGTGCAACTCCTCGTCTTCGTGGTGCTGTATCAAGTCTTCTTGAGCGGCATCAACGCCAAGCTCGATCACTTGGCGCCGTGGCTCGGCGACGTCGAACAGCCGGTCAACACGAATTTCTTCGGGGTCGACATTGGTCATCACAACTTTTTCTGGGCGCTGGCCGTCGGCGTACTGCTTTTTTTCGAAATCACGCTTCAACAACGCAAGGTTGCGCACCTGATGCATAAGCCCGACATGGTCTATCGGTACGCTTTCCCGCTCTTCACCGTCGTGGTATTGTCGATCCTGCCCATGGTGAAGAGTCTCTTCGTCCTGACTTCGATGCTGTTTTCGCTCACGATCTCTAACCTGCGACGCGCGCTATGGCCGACCGGCTCGACCAAATGATGTACTCGTTCGTGGTGGAAGACGTCCTAAAAGGGCTCTTCATTCACGTGCCGCCCGGCTACGTCGCCTGCGTCTACGATTTGGGCCGCGGTGTTTTGAAAAAGGTGATGATGCCGGGTTTGCATTTGAAGATTCCGTTCTGGCAAAAGGCCAAACTGTTCAACACGCAGACGCTCGAGTACTCGATTTCCAAAGACTTTGATCCGACGCACGCCAAAGCGCTCGGTGACGAACCCGTCATGGCGCAAACCGCCGACGGTAAGAGCGTTTCCGTCGAAGGCACGGTACTGCTGCGTCTCGATATCGAACAGATTCCGACGATCTGGCAGACGATCGGCGACGACTTCGTGCAGAAGATCGTGCGTCCGACGATTCGGAGCCGCATGCGCATGATCGCCGCGCGATTCAATTTCGCCGACGCTATTTCTTCGAAGCGCGACCAGATTGAAATCGAGACGAAGCAGGAACTCGAGCGCATCTTCTTCCCGCGCGGCATCCGCGTCGAGAACGTCCTGCTTTCCGAAATCCATGAACAAGCATCCGACGCCGAATGAACCGCTCTGGCACGCCCTGAACGCGGAAGTAGCTCTTAAGGCGCTTGCCGCCGGTATTGATGGCTTGTCGGACGACGAAGCCGCGCGGAGGCTTGAGGCTTCTGGGCCGAACGCTCTGCCGAAAGAGGCCGAGACGTCTCGGCTCGTTTTGTTCCTGAAGCAGTTTCACAGCGGGTTGAACTACATCCTGTTCGCGGCGGCGGGCGTTTCCATTTTTACCGGCCATCGTTTCGACGCGATCGCGATTCTCGCCGAAGTCGTTATCAACGGCGCTGTCGGGTACGTACAGGAACGTCGCGCCGAACGCGCGCTTTCCAAGCTGCGCGACATGATTGTGCCGACGGCGGCCGTGCGGCGCGGAGGACGCGTCGTGCGCGTACCGGCTGAGGCGGT
>CAZKMF010000099.1:0-11182 GCA_964553975.1 uncultured Gammaproteobacteria bacterium
CAAGCCACAACCGCCACGCCTGCCTTCTTTAAGCTCAAAACCGAAGATTTGAACCGTCAATATTGCCCGAAGGTAAGATTTTTGTTGTACTCACGTCTTACGAATTGAACGCGATCGTTCATCATGGAACTCCTGAAAGAAGCTTCGCTTTTACGCAGAATCCGATCAGGGGATGAGGCCGCGTTTGTCGAAACGTACGAGCTTTTTGGTCCGAAGATTTACCGGCACGCCCTCTTTCACACCAGCTCCCCCGAAACTGCAGACGATGTCATGAGTGAGACGTTCGTGCGCGCGTGGGAGACAATGCGCGTCAAGGCCGCGGAGATCCGGCACCTGCAAGCGTTCCTCTATCGCATCGCCGACAACCTGATCATCGACCACTACCGGCGTAACGCGCGTGCGGCCGTCGCGATCAGCGACGAGATCGAAGAAACGCTGCGCGCGCCCAACGATCCGCATGCGGAGATCGATCGGGTGTTGAAAAATGATCGTTTGGTCCAAGCGCTTGAACGGCTCCGTCCGGAAACGCGCGATCTGCTCGTCATGCGCTATATCGACGACATGTCCATCGATCGCATCGCTGAAATGACGGGAAAGAAAAAAAACGCCATTTACGTCGCGCTTCACCGCGCGGTCAAAGAATTGCAACTCGTATGCCCACCTGCCACCCCAGAGAATTAAAAGAGCTTCGTCGCCTGTCCGTGCCGGCGTCGTCGTTTGAGGCGGGTCGGAAGCGCGTGCTGATCGCGATTGCCGAAGCACCGTTCGTTTCACAAGGGCGCGTTTATCGGTTGCACGCGATCGTTTGGAAGCCGGCAATGACCGCGTTTGTTGTCGGTGCGCTGGCTCTTTCCGGAGGAGGCGTCGTCTTTGCTTCGCAAGGCGCGTTGCCGGGAGAGCGTCTCTACGCGGTGAAACTTGCGGCCGAAGATGTGCAAGAGCGTTTGACGCTTTCGCCGTCACGTAAATTCGAGATGCAAGCCGCGCATGCGGCGCGTCGTTTGGAGGAAACGGAGAAACTCATGACGCACGACGAGTTTTCTCGAGAAGAGCAGTCGCAGCGGGTGCAGACGGCGCTGCACGCCTACGAAGCGCATCTTTTTACGATGAACGAGCTCGCGCTTGAACTGTCCGTCCATCGGCCCGAGGCGAAGGAAGGGGATCGAGCGATTGAAGCCGCTGAACGGGTGCTGGATCGTCACGCTGCATTGATTGCTTCGGCGACAGCGACGCAACCCGCGATGACCGACGCGATGCTTGAGCCGGTCGATGCCGCTATGGAGCTTCAAGCGGACGTGCTGGGCGTCATGTTCGATTCTGACCGCGATGATGAGGCTGACGAACGCCGCGCGGATCGCGACGCGCTTGAGGGCCGTCACAAAGATCGTGCCGAGCGCATTCACGCGCGTTTGAAAGAGCTTCAGGACGACCTCGATCACGAAGACGCGTTTGAGAAAACCCGCTAATCTGATATGCTTTCTTCGGTCTATGCCGAAGAAAGTTTCGTATTTGGAGCGGTCATGCCTCGTTGTCGCGATGTTCTTTTTGCTGGCGATTCCGGCCAGAGCAGCCTTGCCGGGAACGGTCGATAGCGACGGTGACGGCTACGACGACGCGACGGAACTCGCGAACGGATACACGCCGTTTGGCACGGGGAAACTCGACGCGAACGACGCTGATCAAGATGGATTGACCGACGCGGATGAAATCATCTTCGGCAGCGATCCATTGTCCAAAGACTCCGACCTCGACGGATATAACGACGGGCTTGAAGTGCGGACCGGATACGACCCGACGAAGCCTGCCGCCGCGCGCCTCAAGAAACGCATCGTCATCACGCTCGCGTCGCAAACGATGACGTACGCCCTTGGCCCGAAGACGCTCGGAACGTACAAAGTTTCGACGGGGCGCCCCGGCCATCCGACGCCGCTTGGTACCTTCGCGATCAACGACAAGAAAAAGCGCGCCTGGTCCAACGCAGCTAAGCTTTGGAGGCCGCACTGGACGCCTCTCAAAGGTTCGACGCATGGTATCCACGAGCTGCCCGAATGGCCCGGCAGCAAGAAGGAAGGGGAGAACCATCTCGGCACGCCGGTTTCGGGAGGCTGCGTCCGTCTCGGCGTCGGTCCGGCAAAAGCGCTTTACGAATGGGCCGAAGTTGGCACGGAAGTTACGATCAACAAAACATAATGTACGAACTGCGCGACCCCATCCATCAAACGATCGAGTTCGACGAACGCGAAAAAGCGGTCATCGATCACGCGATCTTCCAACGCATGCGCTACGTGCGCCAGCTCGGTTTGACGTACCTCGTGTATCCCGGCGCCACGCACGATCGCTTCAGTCACATGCTCGGCGCCATGCATATCGCCGGACGCGTCTGGGACAACATCGCGACCGTCAGCGCGGACGTGCTGAAACCTTTGTACAAAAAAGACGATCTCGCCTATTTCCGCCGCGTTCTTCGTTTTGCTGCGCTACTGCATGATGTCGGCCACGCGCCCTTCTCCCACGTTTCAGAAAAATTGATGCCGAAGTTCGGCGCGCTCGAAGCGCCAAGAGCCTGGTATCGTGACTATAACGACGAAAGTCCCGCCGAGCACGAGGATTATTCCGTGATGCTGATCGCTGCGCTCGGCCGCGACCCCGGCGTTCCGATTGAGCCGGAAGAGGCGCAGGACATCGCGTCGCTGTTGCATCACCAGATCAAACCATCGGCGCGTTGGAGCAAAAAATACGGCGGAAAGAAGGGAGCGATTCACGATCTGCTCAGCACGCTGATCTCCGGCGAGCTCGACGTCGATCGCATGGATTATTTGATGCGCGATGCGCACTTCACCGGAGTCGCCTACGGTTTTTACGACAAGGATCATCTCATCCGCAACCTCGGCGTTACGATTTTGAAAGGACGCCCCACGCTCACGATCGATTCGACGGCTATGCGCGCCTTCGAGGACTTTTTGCTCGCGCGCTATCACATGTTCTTGCAGGTCTATCACCACAAGACGACCAACGGTTTCGATCATTTCTTGAAACAAGCGTTTGCGCGACGTGAAGTGCGCATCCACGTGCCGGGCACAGTCGAAGGCTACCTGCAGATGCGCGACAGTACCTATCTGGAAGCGCTCTTCGAGGCGGCGCGTGATCCGAAAAATGTCTGGTCGCGGCGGTTCGCCGAGCGTTCTCCCGCTAAACGGTTGTTTACCGCGAGCGGCGATCATCCGGAATCGCGCCTCACGATGCGCAAACTTCGCAAGACCCTGACGAAAGCCGGCGTTCCGCACTTCGCCATCAACTCCCACCAATACCTTTCGAAGCTCGATGCTTTCCGCAAATTGCAGAAACCGGGCAACGCCCGCATGTACGTCCGCGAGAAATCGCTCAACCGCAAAATCTATACGCCGGTCGAGCATTACAGCGCCTTGCTCAAGAAATACAACGAGGTCATCGATATGGTGAATCTCTACGTGCTGCCCGAGCACGAAAAGGCGGCGCTCAAAGCGCTCGGCGTCTGAAGCTAGACAAACGCCTTTTCGCGTGCTAGAGTGGCGCGTCAGTATGCATCCCGAATCGCTCGCCAAAGCGCTGGAAGGCCAGCCAAGCTATCGCGCCAAGCAGGCGGTGGAACTCGTGTTCCACGGCCTGATTTCCGATTGGGACGAAGCCAGCTCGCTGCCGAAGGATTTGCGCGCGAAGCTCAAGGCTGAAGTGCCGATTTCGAGTCTTGAAACGGTGCGCTCTTCGTCGTCTTCGAAAGGGGACACGCGCAAAGAAGCGCTGCGTCTTCACGACGGTCAGTTGATTGAAACCGTCCTTATGCGCCATCAGGACGAACGCGCCACCGTCTGCGTGTCGTCGCAAGCCGGCTGCCCCATGGCCTGCGCTTTTTGCGCCACAGGCACGCTCGGTTTGAAACGTAATTTGACCGTCGAAGAAATCGTCGACCAGGTACTCCATTTTGCGCGCTTGCTTAAAAAAGAAGGCGAGACCGTCACGAACGTCGTGCTTATGGGTATGGGCGAACCGTTCCATAACTACGACAACGTGCTTGAAGCGCTGCGCGTGCTCAATAATCCCGACGGATTTGCTTTCGGCGCGCGACGCATGTCGATCTCTACCTGCGGCATCGTGCCGGGTATTTTGCGCTTGGCCGACGAGCCGATGCAGGTCAACTTGGCGATCTCGCTCCACGCGCCGAACGACGAATTGCGCTCGAAGCTGATGCCGGTCAACAAGGCGTATCCGCTCGCGAAATTGTTTGACGCGATTAAAACCTACGTGCAAAAAAGCGGACGCAAGGTCATGTTCGAATATCTTTTGATCGACGGCGTCAACGACTCCCCACAGATCGCCGACGAATTGGCGGATCTCTTGATCCGCGAGAATCCCGAAGGCAAGAATCGCCCGACCGGCCTCTACCACGTCAACTTGATCAAATATCACACCACGGACGTCGCTGCTTCCGCCGCCGAACGTTTCGGCCTGCCGATCAACCCGAAGTCCGGCATGGGCACATTCCCGTCGTCGCCAACCGAACGGCGCAAAGAATTCATGCGCGTACTTGAAGAGCGCGGTATCTCAGTCACGCACCGCATCACCTTCGGCGAGGACATCGACGCGGCCTGCGGACAACTTGCAAACAAAGAGGCCTAACGGCTAATGTGCCGGTAGGCCTTTTCTTTTAAAGGGCTGCCTGCCAAGGAGCGAACGATGGCTAAGAAAACGCCTCGAGGCCGCAAGGCACTCAAGCGCAAGCATGGCCGGTACAAGATCCGTGGCACGTGGCTCACGATCGAGTACTTCAAGGGCTACGAGCTTCGGCACGCGCAGCCGGATCTCGACATCTTCTTCTGGAACGGCGATGGCAGCGAGCTGGGACAGTCGGTGCGTCGCAATACGCTCTGGCTGGACGTCGCGTACCGCGCCGAGGAAGCGTTCTTCGTCCGCGTGTACGAGATCCAGACGATGCGGAAGTGGACGACCAAGGGCGACAACAAGCGTTGTCCCCCGTACCAGCTTCAGCGTCAGGAGCTCAAGGAGAAGCTCTGTCTGCCGGGGCCGGTGCCGGACTACGTCGTCAGCAAGACGCACGACCTCGAGCGTCAGCTCGACGTCTGGTACGTCCGCGGCGACATCATTCGCCAGTACCTCGACCCGCACTTCGTCTTCGGCGGCCATGATCTGGTCTACGAGTACGTGCCGAAGCGCACGATCTGGATCGACGTTTGTCAGGATGAACGGGAAGTTCCGTTCAGCCGGCATCACGAGATCTTCGAGCGCGCGCTCATGGAGAAGGGGTGGACGTACAACAAGGCGCACGCCGCCGCGACGCGTTCCGAATTGACGCTGCGCCTCGAAGAGTATCGCTTGAAGAACCCGCCGACGCCGAAGCCTGAACCGCTTCCCTTGGTCGCGATCGCCCAGGAGACGGATGCTGGCTGCGGGCCGACGAGCCTCAAGATGCTGCTCGACTACGACAACGCGATCGATCCGGATACGGCTCAGCCGTACACCGAGGAGCGGCTCATTGCGCTCAGCGAGTGTGATCCGGAACTCGGCGTCGACCACGCTCCACTCGTCCGTGCGACGCAGAAGATCGTCGGCGAGGATCGCGTCGCACACGGGCATGGCGGCACACTTCGCATGCTGCGGCGCGTCGTCCTCAAGGAGAGACGGCCTGTCGTGGTCGGGTGGTGGAACGGTGATCACCGCACGTCGGATGAGGTGCGCGCCGACCACGAAGCGGACGAAGGTCATTACGGCGTTGTGAAGCACATCACGCGCACGCACGTGATCATCGCCGATCCTTGGATCATCGATCCGGACAATGACGAGGAAGGTGGAGCTCCGGGCGATAGCCGGGTTCCGATCAAGGAATTCATGGAGCGCTGGTATGACATGGATGGTGTTCCGACGGACGATGATCCTGGCTACCATGTCGTGCGCGGGTGGTACTTGTACCTCCTGCCTCCGCCCGCGAAGCCGAAGCTTGACTAGACCGGTCCCCACGAGGGCCGGTTTTTCTCTTGCCTGTTTTTGCCTCCTATGATACGTTTTTGCCACGAACGTATGCGAAAGACATCCTTCAACGTCATTGGCATCATGGGCCTCGGCATGGTCGGCGGAGCCCTTTTTCGGTATTTCGAAAAAAACCGCGGCCTTGTACCGGGCGAAACCCTGATCGGCTACGATCCGATCAAGGAAGGCTACAACGACATCGAACCGATCCAGAAAGCCGAAGTCGTCTTCATCGGCGTTCCGACCCCGTATCTGACGGGCGAAGACGGAAAAATCGGTTTCGATGAATCGTATGTCCGCGCCGCCATCGAGGCGCTCCGCGATCCGAAAGTGATCGTCATCAAATCGACGGTCCTTCCCGGCACGACGGAACGCATGCAGAAGGACTACCCGCAGCACAAATTCCTTTTCAACCCCGAATTCCTGACGGAGATTTCCGCCGATCAGGACATGAACTATCCGGACCGCCAGCTGATCGGCACGACCGAAGAATCGTACACGGTCGCGCTCGACGTCATGCATCTTTTGCCGATGGCGCCGTTCGAACGCGTCATGCGCGCGCGCGAAGCCGAGATGGTCAAATATTTCAGCAACACCTGGTTCTCCACCAAGGTCATTTTTGCCAACCAGATGTACGACCTCTGCGACGCGCTTGAAGTCGATTACGACGTCGTCAAAGAAGGCGCCGCCGCCGACAAGCGCATCGGCCGCACGCACCTCGAAGTCTTCCATAAGGGGTACCGCGGCTACGGCGGCAAGTGCCTGCCGAAAGACACGCGCGCTTTGATCCAACTCGGCGACCAGCTCGGCGTCGAGATGGCGCTCCTGAAACGCGTTGAAGAATTGAACAACGCCCTCGTCGCTTGCCGTGCCGAACAGGCTGCGGCAACCGCACCCGAAACCCCCAAAGAAAAAATGCCGGAGCCGGCGTAATACCGGAAAGCGACCATTGACAGTATGGTCGCTTTTTTGTACTGTCGCGTGTCATGTCTCTCCGACCCGGACATGTCGTGCTTGTGAGGGTCGCTGCTCAGCACAGGAGGGCATATGCCCACGCTTGTTGTGACGCGTTCGTTTCAGGCCGGCGCCACGTTCGGCAAGGGCTTCGATCCCGAGAAGTGCGAGAAGGGGCTCATCGCTCCGATCCGCAGACTGCTCGGTACGGCTCCGGCCGAGATCACCGGCATCGTCGTCGTGACGTGCGGCGAGAAGGGGTCCAAGTACGCGGAGGAGGTGCGCGATGATCAGACGCCGACGACCGCGCATCTGATCAAGGCCTTCCCGGCCGAGGTCGAGGCGGGGCGCGTCGTCCCGATCGTGTGCGACGACTGGGGCCTCAACCCCGGCAGCGCCACGGCCATCAACGATGGACTGAGGGTCGCGATCCGATGCGAAGTCGATCGCGCGCTCGTCTGGTCGCCCGAGATCGGGCTCGATGGCCACATGGTGACCGAGATGCTCGAGCACCAGGCGCGCTACAACCTCGACCTCGTCGGCTACTTCCGCAACCGTTGGTGGCAGCGGGCGCAGTGGATGTTCGCCCAGAACACCTGCGCGCTCTGGGACCTCGGTCTCCTCACGGCGGTCGACGGCTTCAACGCCGCCTGCAACGGTGACGGCAAGACCGTGGTGCACACGATCGAGTACGGCGACGTGCCGCTGGCCGGCATGGTGGACATCGAGGCGTACTTCCGATCCTACCGCCTCCGGCACAGCTTCACGCGCTGGGGGATGGCCGGCCAGCGCCATCCGGCGGTCTGGAATCTCGCCCTGAAGCGACCGGGCACCGCGGAGTACGACAACAACCTGAAGAAGATCGCTCGCCAGGCCGAGGTCATCCAAGCCTACGCCCGGCAGTACTTCCCCAACACCGACGTCGCCGACGTGCTCGAGTCGGTGATGGCGGCCTCCGTGTTCGCCTGATCCTCTGTCCGCGCCCGGCTTGATCACCAGCTTGATCGCGCCGGGTTTTTTTGTTAGCCTGAAGCGTTATGTGGCAGCACAACGGCAAACCCAAAGTACTGGTCGGCATGTCCGGCGGCGTGGATTCTTCCGTCGCCGCGGCGTTGCTGTTGGATCAGGGGTATGACGTCGCCGGCGCCTTTATGCAGAATTGGTCCGAGACCAAGGACCCGCGGACGGGGGAGTGCGCTTGGAAGGAAGAACGGCGCGACGCGATGCGCGTGGCGGCCGATCTCGGCATTCCGTTCGTGACGTTTGATTTTGAGAAAGAATACGACGAAGCCGTCGTCGGGTATTTGTATCGCGAATACGCCGTAGGTCGCACGCCCAACCCCGACGTCCTTTGCAATCGCGCCGTGAAGTTTGATTTGTTTCTGAAAGCGGCGCTTGACGCCGGCGCCGACTTCATCGCGACGGGCCATTACGCGCGCGTTGAAAAAAAAGAGGACGGCACCTACACGCTCTTGGCCGGGCTCGACCGCGGCAAGGATCAGTCGTACTTCGTCTTCTCGCTCGGCCAGGCGCAGTTGAAACACGTGCTTTTCCCGATCGGGCATTTGGACAAGCGCGACGTCCGCGCCTATGCCCGCGATCGCGGCATCGTCACGGCCGATAAAAAAGATTCGCAAGGCATCTGTTTCATCGGCCAGGTGGAGATCCGCGAATTTTTGCGGCGCGTTTTGAAGCCGAAACCGGGACCGATCGTCACAACAGACGGAAAAGAAATCGGGACGCACGATGACGCGCAGGCGTTTACGCTCGGGCAACGCCACGGCCTCAAACTCGCCGGCGGCCCGTACTTTGTTTCAGGGATCGACGTGACGACAGGAACAATCACTGTTGCGCACGGCGCGAGCAACCCAGCGCTCTTCAAAAGCAGTCTCGTCGCCGGGGAGTGGCATTGGGTCGCCGGCACGGCTCCGGAACTCCCGCTCCGCGCCGAAGCGCGCATTCGTTATCGTCAGCCGCTTCAAAAGTGCGAAGCGTTTCTGAATGATGACGGCGAAATGGAAGTGCGCTTTGATCAACCGCAACGCGCCGTCACGCCAGGACAGTTCGTTGTGATCTACGACAACGACACGCTTCTCGGCGGCGGCGTCATTGAACGATAAAAGCTCCCTGCAAGGGGAGCTTTGCCGTTAGAGGTACCCGATCCGGGCGAGCAGCGCGTGGCGATCCCAGTCCGGATGACGCGAGCTTCGGCGGACCGCGACGTCGTGCAAGCGGGATCCGAGATCTTCCGCCGCAGCGCCGCGATCGAGGAGCGCGGAAACCCACATACTCGGCCACCAGTCGTCTTCATCGCTGGAAGCGCCCATCATGGCGCCGACCATCGAAGCGACGGTGTCGGTGTCGCCTCCGGCGTTGATCGCTTCGAGAACGGCAGCTGTGGGTTCGGAGTCTTCGCAGTGTCGATACCAGATGGTCAAAGCCATGGGGACGGACGTCAGCGAATCCGAGTTGCCGGTGCTGCCGAAGCTCCAAAGCGCTTCAGGGTCGGACGTGAGCGAGATCGCCGTCTGCAGCGCTGACGAGAAACGATCTTCGCCGACGTGCATGCCCGCGAGCGCGCGCTCCGAGGACGTCACGCGCTTGCGCAGGTTGAGGTAGGCGTACTCCGCGCTGATGCCGCGCGCGAGGTCATAGATGACGCTGGCGACGGCATAGGCGGCGATCGCACAGATCGGATCCGCGTGCGTCATGCGACCGAGTTCGAGAGTGCGCGCCAAGGCTTCGCCGTTTTCGAACGGCAGTCCGCCGCGTGCGGCGAGGAAGGCCGCGTAGGGTGCGATCTTCATCGCGACACCGTTGCCGCGACTCTTCTCGCGCCAACGCGCCGGCTCGGCGGGATCGCGCTCGATCGCGCTTGCCCAGAGGCTCGCGTTCTTCAGACTGTGCTTGAAGTCGGGCGGCTTGATGATGACGTCCGCACGAGCGCGATACCACTTGTCGATCTCGTAGAGCGAGAGCTTCGTGGTGCCGCCCCAACCGGCGACGTCGTTCCAAAGGGCGTAGAGATGGCAGAGGACCTGCACTTCGTGCACGTATCCATCGCCGAGAATCAATGCTTCTGCGATCGCGTTCGCGAGCTGACTGTCGTCGGAGGTGGAGCCGTTCGCGAGACCTCGCGTATCCGGCACGCGGCGCAGTTTCGGGTCCAGATCGAACCTCGGACCAAGGACGCCAGCCGGTCCGACGAGGCGATGGATGTCGGCGCGCGTCATCATCTCGAAGGGGACGCCGAACGCGTCGCCGAGATGTACGCCGCGCATGATATTGACAAGCAAGCGCTTCAATTGGTTCACGGCATCTCCTGATGAAATGGGCAGCGGTATGGTATACTTCGCCTCAGAAATTGTCGATGCAACGCCTCATCCACTTCGCACGCCGCAACAAGATCCTGATCGCCGCCACAGCTGTGCTGATGGCCGGCGCGGGTTGCGTCAGCGCCGCCAGAAAAGCGGGGGAGCAGCTGACGCAGGATTCGTTAAAACCGATCACGGTGCCTCTTGAAGTCTACAAACAGGGCGTTGAAAGCGCCTCAGGAGTCGAAGCAAACGAACGCATTCGTATCGAACAGGCAGGCGGGCTCGGTCAGTAATTTTCTTAAAACAAAGAGCGCACCTGAACGGCATGAGCAGGGTGCTCTTTGCCGCGCAGATGCGCGAGTCGCGGGTGCTAGATGGCGCAGGTGCGGGTCCCGTCGTAGCAGCGGTTGCCCGTGCCGTAGGCGCATGCGGACTGGTTCGAGATGCAGCTCCCGGTGTTGGGGCACCAGTACGGCGCCTCCTTGGGGCACCAGAAGATGTCCGCGTCGTTCGGACCGCTGTCGCAGCAGTTGTAGAACACGTCCGCGGACGGACAGCGCTCCACATTGTTGCCGCAGGTCGGCATGACCGGCAGGTCGCAGTCGGTGCCAGCAGGGTTGCACTCGAGTGAGTCGTTGCAGTGCACCGGGTGCTCCGGGCGGCAGACGCCCGAGCAATCCTTGTCGCAGGTGACGGCGTTCTCGCCGATGTCGGCGTTGCACACGCCGTCGCCGCAGGGATCGCTGTTGCCGCCGTCCGGCTCGGTGCAGCCGGTGGTCTGGGTGCAGTTGGTGTCGTCGCTGCCGCAGGCGGCTGCGATGGACGCGATGGTGATGAACGCGATCGTGAGGGTGAAAGAGCGCATCGGAACCTCCGTAGGTTGTTTGTCTCTG
>CAZKMF010000100.1:0-2652 GCA_964553975.1 uncultured Gammaproteobacteria bacterium
AGAAGGCTCGCCGCCGGCGTCGCGCATGCGCTTTTCGGCGTAGGCGTCGAGGTCGGCCGTCGAGACCCCCGGCTTGGCCATGGCCGCCAACTCGCCCAAAATCTGGCTGAGGAGCGCTCCGCCCTCGCGTAATTTGGCGACGTCTTCTTCGGAATAATGCTCAATAGCCATAGGTAGCGCCAGTGTACTCTGGCGGTTCTGTCTTGACAAATAAGCCTAAATATGCTATCCTGATCCGTCCGCAATCCAGCGGAATTAGACCGGAGGCCCCGTCATGGATGCTGTGGCTCAAGCCTGCATGCTGTTCTTTCTCGTGCTGGTCATCGGAGTCATCGGGTTTCTCCTGTCGATGGCTCTCGTCCTGCCCGGCGCCTACCTCGTGAAGCGGTTCACCCGCGTCCCGGAGAAGTGCCGTCAGGATCGTGCGGCCGCGATCTGCGTCGGCCTCACCGTGGCGTTCACCCTGTTCCAGTCCTACATGCACTTCCGCATGGTGAATGAGCTGGAACCCATCGCCAAGGAGTTCGCCGCGGACGCGCACATGGAGAACGGAGACGTCGTCGTCTCGGACGAGTTCGTCGTCGAGCGCAACCAACGGCTCCGCGAGCGTGGGTACATCCACCTCGGTCGCTGGTGGGCGGCCTACGGCTACGATCGACCGGACGTCACCACCGACGGGATCCTCTACCTCTGGGTCCCCTTCCTCTAGCCTGAGGCCCCCGACACATCGTATCGAGGGCCTCTTTTCGTTTTACGAATTCAGGACGGAACCGATGTACGTGAGACCGCCAACGACGGCGAGTAGCGTGAGCAGTACGACGACGAGCCAGAGCTTGAGACGACGCTTCATCTGCGTGCGTCGGAAAAAATCTTCAAGCTTGATCTGCGAGGCACGAGCCACGTCGGCGATTCCACTTCTCGCGTCAACGAGAACGAGTTTTTTACGCTTGGCGTACCACTCTTTGAGCGGTTCCGTGACTTGATGATAGTGCTTGAGACGCTGATCGACGAGTTCCGGCGTGTCATCGCCGCGGCGCACGAGTTCGCCGCTGCACAAATCGCAGAGGCCTTTCGGGTTTTGCGGCGGCTGCGTGATGAGGTTGTAGTTGTTCTGGCACTGCGAGCAGATGCGGCGGTATTGAATGCGCCGTTTCGATTCTTCATCCGGCACTTCCAAATACAGGACGGCGTCCGGTTCGAAGAACGATTCGCTCTTTTGCGCCTGCTCGAGCGAGCGCGGAAAGCCGTCGATGATCCAGCCTTCCGGATGCTTCGCGACCCAATCCTTTAAGAGCGGCATGATGATGGCGTCGTCGACAAATGCGCCTTTCGACATTTCCAATTTCGCCTCGCGACCGCGCTCCGTGTTCTCGTTCTGCAGGTCGCGCAACAAATCGCCCACCGAAACGGCGGGCACTCCCATAAGCACGGAGAGAATGTGCGACTGCGTCCCCTTACCCGAGGCTTGCGTACCGAGGACGACGAGCTTCATGCGCTTCATGAGGAAAAAATGAAGAGTGAGGCGAGATAAGCGAGAATGGAACCGAGCGCGATCGGCGGAAGTGCCGGCATCGGCGCGCGTCGCGTTTGCGTGAAGTAGAGAGAAACCATCAGGACAAAACCCAGCATCGCGCCAGCGAACGCGGCGACGGCGTACAGCGGGCCTGTGCGCAGTGCGGCGACGGCCAACATGGCCGGCAAGGCAATGTCACCCGTACCGAGTAACATGCCTTCGTTCTCGGAATCCGGCGACGCCATGAGCGCGCGCGTCGTGAGCGGCGTGAGCTTGAAGGCGAAGAGGGCGCCGCGAGAAGCGAGCGCGCGGAACATGCGCACCATATGCTTCGTACGGTACACGGCCACGATATCGTAGAAGGAAAGCACGGTAAAAAGCACGAGTACGGCGTTGGCGGACAGTCCCGAAGCGAGACTGGCGGCGATGCCGGCGATGCCGATCGCCAAACTGACGTTCGCGGCGAACACCGACTTCCAGACAAAGCGAAGCAGGATGACGGCCGATCCAATCGCGATCGCCAAACCCGGAGAGAAAAAGATATCAGCCAGGAACCAGGCGCCGGAGAGCATCGTCAGCGCGAACAGTGTTTCGAAAACGATCGGCGACTTGAAGACGCGCAGGATGAACAGCAGCAAGAGCGTCGCGAACAAAAGCAGCGCCAGCGCGTAGGGTACCGACACGATGGCCGACGGCACGTATCCGCCGCGCACGATCGATTTCGCCCCAGCGGCGAGCGCGAGCGCACCCGTCAACGAAAACGCGAGCAGGCCGTGGATAAGAATGCTCCACTGTCCGCGTTTTGATGAAATAATTCCAGGTGCCGTTTGAAGATCAGACATACAAGAGCAGTGTACCAAAAACCCGGCCAGTCGGCCGGGTTCGGTTTCAGAAGGGTTTGGGTACGTAATGCGCCAGCTTGTCATCGAGGTAGGATTTGGTGACCATTGATGCCTCAACTCCTATTAAACGACCATCGATTGAGTCGAGCTGTTCCTGAACCGCATCGAATTTTACGTTTACAGTCTCTTCAAGACGATCGATCCGTTCTGATAACGGTTCGATTTCAGTCTTGATAAGGGTTCCGATGGCCTTGAGGTCGTCCTGGGTGAGCATGGATTCCATACGTTAGGAGTATA
>CAZKMF010000101.1:0-4864 GCA_964553975.1 uncultured Gammaproteobacteria bacterium
GGTGTTCTGTTCTCCAGTAACTCAAGTATGATCTCTTCAAGACGAGTAGACTATCAACAGCGGGTTGGCGCGCGAGTGAGAACAGCTGAATTGAATGACGATCTTGGCCGTGAGGTCATCGCAAATTAACTGCTATAAATGCTTCGGGTCTGGACACAGCCGCTTAAGCGCCTCCTCCAGCGTGCTCGCCTGCGCAATACTGTACCGTTGGCAGACGATATCAACGTTGCCTTTTCTCCAAAATCCATCCGGACAAACGACGAGCAGTTTTCCACTCTTAGCGAAAAGCCCGAGTTCCAAAAGACTGATCGGTGATTTCGTGCGCGGATCGAAATAGAGCAGGATCTTATCGGCACATTCGAGTCCAGCAAGCTCCCACTCCACCTGCTCTTTAAACTCCGGCTGCTCGATACGTTGTTCCCACGAAGAATCCCAGGAACCGCGTCGCGGATTCAGTACGATCCAATCCGTATTCGCCAGTTGGCGGAGCACGTCGCTCTGCCATTCTTCGGCGCTATTCATTTCGATACTGCCGGCCAGAAACAATTTGCGTCCTTCATCCGGTATCTGGTGCGGCGCTTGAATTTCTTGCATGGATTTTTTTTACAATGCTGTTACAATTCCGACATGATTATCGACGCACACACGCACATCGGTTTCGGCAAGGCGATCACGAAATCCGCGAAGCAACTCTTGGCGGAACTTGATCGCGGAAATGTCGACAAGGCGATGGTCTTCGCCGGCGCCATTAACGAGTGTACCAACGAAGCCCTCCTCAAGGAAATCGCCCCGTACAAGGAGCGCTTATTCGGCGTTGGTTCGGTTTCTCCGCATGGGCCGAAGTCCTATCGCCCTGCGCTCGCGTCGATGGAGCGCTGGCTCAAGAACGGCGATCTGCGCGCGATTAAATTCTACCTCGGCTACGAACCGTTCTATCCGAATGACGAACGTCTGCGTCCGTATCTTCGTCTTCTCCAAAAATACAACCGCCCCGCCATCTTCCACAGCGGCGACGTCTATAACGTCGTGAAGGGCGCCAAGTTGAAGTACGCGCACGCGCTCCACGTCGACGACCTCGCTTCGGAAATGCCGGATCTCAAAATCATCATCGCCCACCTTGGTAGCCCATGGATCATTGACGCCGCCCAGGTCTGCTACAAGAACGAAAACGTCTACGCCGACTGCTCCGGTTTTGTGTACGGCGATTTCACGCCCGTCAAGCGCAAGGAATTCATCGGCGTCTGGAAGGAGTTCGAACGCGTCACCGAGTCGAACGGCCGGATCCTCTTTGGTAGCGACTGGCCGATCAGCGATGTGCGGCCGTACGTGAATGTCGTCAAAACGCTTGCCGGTCGTCACGCCGCCAAGGTTTTTCATAAAAATGCCGAAACACTCTTCGGTATTTAAGCTCGCGCATTGACGTTTTCCGATAGCTGTGCTATCCTACAGTCTTAATCAGAAGCCCTGCATTCGCAGGGCCGGACTCGATCCCGTAGCGGCAGTTGTCGTGACCTAGGGGCCTCGGGTCACTGACCTCTATTTTCATGTCGCAACCGCAACCATCCGGCGACGTCCAGTCCTTCCACGGACTCGGCATCGCTCCTAAATTGTTGGATATCCTGGGCAAGCACAGCTATAACGTGCCGACCCCGATCCAACACAAGTCCATCCCCGTCTCTATTGAGGGGAAGGACATGATCGGTATCGCCCAAACCGGTACCGGCAAAACGCTGGCCTTCGGCGTTCCCATGCTCCAGCGCCTCGCGATCCATAAAGGACGCGGTTTGGCGCTTTTGCCGACCCGCGAGCTCGCGCTCCAGGTCGACGAAACGCTCCATAAGCTCGGCAAGGACATGGGTATCCGCACCGCCGTCTTGATCGGCGGCGCTTCGATGCGCCAGCAGATCGAAACGCTTCGGCGCAACCCCCACGTCATCGTCGCCACGCCTGGCCGCTTGATTGACCACCTGCAACAGAAAACCGTCGACCTCTCGGACGTGAAGATCCTCGTCCTCGACGAAGCCGACCGCATGCTCGACATGGGATTCCTCCCGCAGATCAACCGCATTCTCCGCACCGTGCCGAAAGAGCGCCAGACGATGCTCTTCTCGGCCACCATGCCGGAAGATATCGTCTCGATCGCCGCGAACCACATGAAGACGCCCGTGCGCGTCGAAATCGCCCGCCAGGGCTCGCTCGCCGAAACGGTGGCGCAAGAGATGTACGTCGTGCGCAAGGATCAAAAGCTCCGCCTGCTCGACAAAATTCTCGACGAGCAAAAAGGTTCCGTACTCGTCTTCACGCGCACGAAATTTTCGGCCAAGAAGGTCGCCCGCGCCGTCCGCGGCATGGGCCACGGCGCCGACGAGATCCATTCCAACCGCAGCTTGAACCAGCGCAAAGCCGCGCTTGAAGGTTTCAAGACCGGCAAGCATCGCGTCCTCGTCGCCACCGATATTGCCGCTCGCGGCATCGACGTGACGGGCATTGAACTTGTCGTGAACTTCGACGTCCCGGAAAATCCGGACGACTACGTTCACCGCATCGGCCGCACCGGCCGCGCGGGACGCCTCGGCAAGGCTATCACCTTCGCCCAACCCGACCAAGGCAGCGAAGTCCGCGACATCGAGCGACTGACGCGCAAGATGCTTCCGATCACTCCTCTGCCGAAAGATCTCCCAGCCGAACGCCCGATGCATCATGAAATCGAGCGCCCCGACCAGGGCGTCTGGCAGCCTCGCGGCGGAAGCCGCGGAGGCTACCAAAGCCGTCCGCACTCTGGCGGCCACGGCACAAGCCACGGCGGCTACCAAGGCCGCTCCGGCAGCCAAGGCGGCTATGCCCCGCGTTCGAGCGGAGCCTCCAGCCAGTCCGGCAGCCAAGGCAGTTACACTCCGCGTCCGAGCACGGCTCCGTCGCACCAAGGACAAAGCCAAAGCTCTTCGCAAAGCGGCTCCTCGGGCCGCTCCGGCGGCTTCGGCGGCAAAAAAGGCGGCAAGCGCCGCATGCCTCCCAAAAAGTTCTACTACGCCATCTAAAAGAAAAACCCCCGACACACGTCGCGGGGTTTTTCTTTTTGTGTCTTAGGCCACAGTTCCTCCGAATTCTTTCACGAGGTCTGCGAAACCGTCTGGCAAGTTCGCCGACGCCTCAACCTGAATGTGCGGCGAAGGCTCGACGAGGCCGTCGGTGCGCTGGGCGACCAAAATAGTTTTAACCTTTATTGTCATCCCCATCGTTTCCGAAAGCGCGTCTTCAAATGGCTCGCGATGCCGCTTGTCGTTCAGGCGGTCGCGATACATGGCGTATTGAAAACCAACCGTCAGTACGCCGGCCGCGCAATCCAAAAGCTCGGCGGCGCCGAGCATGTACGGCAGTCCATGATTCCGCTTTTGCGCGGCCACGAGAATGTCGGTCCATTTGTCTTTTATGTCGGCGAGCGCGGCACTATCGCCCGGCGTAGGCGAGACCTCTGTCTTCAGAGGCTCCAAGACAGCAGGCTCGGCGGCTTTGGCTTCTTCCTTCGGAGCAGAGGCTGTGGGAGGAGCGGGTGGCGCAGGCGGAGCCGGAGGCTGACGACGCGGCGTCTCCGAGGTGCGCTCTTCGGTCGAGCACCATTCAGCCATGAGAAGTTCAAAAGCGAGTTCCGGGGGATCGAAACGTTTCATGTCGCCATGCGCGCGCACGAGACGTTCAAGCAGCTCTGACGTTTCAGAGAGCCTGCCTTGTCCAGTCTCGCCCTTCATTAAACGCACGGCGTTTCCGCGTCCGTGCTCGATCAGCTCAGCAACAATGCGGATCGGTTCAGCGCCCGAGGCAAGAAGCTGCTCCCAAGCCGCGAGCGCCGCCGCGGCGTCGCGCGCAAAAAGCGCGGTCATGAGCCGCTCAACCGCGTCGGCCGCGACCATCGGCAGGACGAGCGCGGCCGTTGCCGCGTTGATCTTTTTTTCGCCGAGCGCGAACACCTGGCCGAGCAGGCTTTCGGCGTCGCGCAAGCAGCCTTCGCTAAGACGAGCGACGGTTTCAAGCACCGAAGCTTCAGCTGTAAAACCTTCCTTAGCGCAAAGATCCTCGAGACGCGCTGTCAGCTCCACCACCGGAATCTTTCGAAAATCAAAACGCTGACAGCGTGAAATCACGGTTGCCGGAAGCTTGTGGAGTTCGGTCGTGGCCAGCACAAACACCACGCGCGCCGGCGGCTCTTCAAGCGTTTTCAAAAGCGCGTTGAAAGCCGAGGTGGACAGCATGTGCACCTCATCGATGATGAACACTTTCCAGGCAAGCTTCGACGGAGCGAAGCGCGCGTTCTCAATCACCTGCTCGCGCACATTGTCGACGCCGGTGTGCGACGCCGCGTCGATCTCAACCACGTCGAGCGCGCGCCCTTCGGCGATCTCGACGCACGTCGCGCATGTTCCACACGGCTCCCCTGTCGTGCCGCGCGTACCGCAATTCAGCGCCTTCGCGAAGATGCGAGCGAGACTAGTCTTGCCGACGCCGCGAGGACCCGAAAACAGGTAGCTGTGCGCAACGTGACCGCTAGCCACCTCATTGGCCAGCGCCGCTTTGACGTGCTCCTGTCCCGCAACCTCCGCAAACGTTCTCGGTCGGTACTTCCGGTACAGTACGGTCATGCCGTCAATTTCTTTTTGATCGTATTCTCAACCGCAGCCCACTTGGACGGAGCGTTCTTCGGGACGAGGATAACAGCCTCATCGCCGGCATCAGCCTTGTAGTACGTGACGGATGCTTTGATCACTTTCCAAGAACGGCCGCCGGCAACGACGAGGAATTGCCCCGTCTCTTGATCGTACGCAATCGTGCCGATCAGGCGCTGACGTTCAATCGGGCCAATCTGTTTGTA
>CAZKMF010000102.1:0-2593 GCA_964553975.1 uncultured Gammaproteobacteria bacterium
GCTTTCGCTTGGTCTTGAAACGATGGGTGGCGTCTCAACGAAACTGATCGAACGCAACACGACGATCCCGACGGCCAAAACGCAGGTCTTCTCGACGGCGGCCGACAACCAACCCGGCGTCGAAATCCACGTGCTCCAAGGCGAGCGCGAAATGGCCGCTGATAACAAGTCGCTCGGACGCTTTATGCTCGACGGTATTCCGCCGGCGCCGCGCGGCGTGCCGCAGATCGAAGTCACCTTCGATATCGACGCGAACGGCATTCTGAACGTGAAAGCGAAAGATAAAGCTTCCGGCAAGGAACAGAAAATCACCATCACCGCTTCGACCGGTCTCTCGAAGGATGAAGTCGAACGCATGCGCAAGGACGCCGAAATCCACGCCTCGGAAGACAAAGCCAAGCGCGAGATGGCTGACTTGAAGAACAATGCTGACACCATGGTCCACACCACCGAAAAGATGTTGAAGGACATGGGCGAGAAAATGAAAGCGGAAGACAAGAAGTCGCTTGAAGAAAAACTCGCCGCGCTCAAAGCTGTGAAGGACGGCGCGGACACGGAAGCGATCAAGAAAGCCGCGAACGAACTCACCGACCTCGCGCAAAAAATCGGCGGCGAGATGTATAAGGAAGAGCCGAAAGCGGGCGAAGCGTCGAATAGCGAAAAGAAAGAAGGCGACGGGCCGATCGAAGGCGAAGTCGTCGACAAGAAAGAATAAAAAAGGCGCCTCTACTCGGTAGGGGCGCAGCAGGACGCGCACTGGGCGTGAGCGACGGCGCAGGGGAGGCACCACTCGGCGGCCTCCCCGGCGGTCCAGTGGCCGCAGCGCGTGGCGCGGACCATGGCCGGTCGCGAACGAGGTGGCGCTGTGCAGTCCGCACAGCGCGGAGGTGCCGTGCCGAACGTCAGCTGGCCGTGGACCTTGGTCCAGATCGGCCGCTTGCGACGGTAGTTGTAGCGCTCGTGCGCTTGTACGGAATCGACGAGTTCGAGCGGGATCGCCGCAACTTCGGCGGCCACAGCGGCTTCCGTCGGCGAGAAGCCATGTTCGCTCAAAGCGAGCTTCTCGAGCACGAGTTGCACGGCGGGCGTGATGCCGAAGGTCTTCACGAGGGTCACGAACGCGTCGAAGAACGTCTCGAACGCTTCGCGGCGCGCTTGCTCCGGCGTCGGGAGCGTCGAAGCGCCGCAAGCCTGGCATTCCTCTCGCTTCACAGCACAGTGCTCGCACATCGTGTGTGAAGCATGTGGCAAGAGCACGCGCGCTCCGCCGATGTGCGTACAGTGCGGGCAGTATGCCTTGTGTCTGCCGCCATGCTGCTCGTGCACGCGAGCCTGTGCGATGCGCGCGTCCCAGTCGACCGTCTTGCAGGTGTCGCAAAGGTGCATCGCACCCTCCTGTAGAATGAGCGTTGATACATCAGGACTATCCTAAAATCGTTTCGCCGTCAAGGCGTTTGGCCTCGCATGAGCAAAGACTACTACAAGATACTCGGCATCGAAAAAAACGCCTCCGACGAGGAGATTAAAAAAGCGTTCCGTGTTTTGGCGCACAAATATCACCCCGACAAGGAAGGCGGGGACGAGGCGAAATTTAAAGAGATCAACGAGGCGTATCAGGTGCTCGGCGACGCGAAAAAACGCGCGCAGTACGATCAGTTCGGCTCGGCCGGTCCCGGCTTCGGAGGGTTCGGCGGCCAGGGCTTCGGCGGCTTCCAGGGGCAGAACGGCAATTTCGACATGGGCGATCTTGGAGAGATGTTCGGCGATATGTTTGGTTTCGGCGGCGGGGGAGGCGGAGGACGTCGTCAATCGCGTGGAAGCGATATCGAGGTCAACTTGAACGTCGCGTTCAGCGAGGCGGCTTTTGGCACCGAAAAAACGATCGAGCTATATAAGCCCGTGCCGTGCGAAGCGTGCTCGGGAACCGGTATTCCGCCGGGATCGAAAATGATCCACTGCAAAACGTGCGGCGGCCAAGGCCGCGTGCGGCAGATGCAGCGCACGATTCTCGGCAGCTTCGAAGCGATCGCCACCTGCGGCGCGTGCCAAGGTACCGGTAACGTACCCGAGCGCGAATGCAAAGACTGCGGCGGAGCTGGCGTGAAGCGGCAAAAAACGACCATGACCGTGCGCGTACCGGCCGGCATCGACCACGGCGAGACGATCCGCATCCAAGGCGGTGGCGAGGCGGGACCGCGCGGCGCGCAGGCGGGAGATTTGTATCTGCATGTGCGCGTCCAGTCCGACGCGCGTTTCGAGCGCGACGGGTTTGACGTCTATTCGAATCTGGAAATTGGTTTTGCCGATGCCGCGCTCGGCGCCGAGAAAGAAGTCGAGACGCTCGACGGTGTCGTGACGATAAGGATTCCTTCCGGCATCCAGTCCGGCGAGGAAATTCGTTTGAAGGGTAAGGGTGTCACGCACTTGCGTGGGTCCGGTCGTGGCGATCACTACGTCCGCGTGCGCGTGAGGACGCCGAAGCATCTTTCCAAAAAAGCGAAGCAGCATCTCGAGGAACTGCGCGAAGAAGGGCTCTAGTTATCCCCAAGGGCGAAGATAAGCGAAAAAGGTATACTGGTGCCATCAACCATTA